>JANRMG010000095.1:0-26207 GCA_033761855.1 Candidatus Caenarcanales bacterium | reverse complement strand
AAACTTGCTCAAAATCCTTTAATGCTTCTCTTTGCCGGTGGAATCTTCATTTATGTGGGTATCGAAGTCGGCATTGCCAACTGGATTTCCACTTACCTCGTTGATAAGCACAATATGCCAGCCGTCGATGCAGCCAAGGTTGTGTCTATGTACTGGGCGCTTCAGTCAGTTGGCAGGTTCAGCGGTGGCGTTGTTTTAAATTACTTAAACACTTCCAAAGCGCTTATTCTTTACGCTCTCGGTTGCATCGCCTCTTTGGTCGTAGCAGTTTACGCTCCAACAGCACTCGTTGCTTCGGTAGCTTTTGTCGCTGTTGGTTTCTTTACCTCAATCATGTTTCCCAGCATCTTCTCTTTGGCGGTTAATTCCTTCGAGAAAAAGCAAGAACCAACCGTTGCAGGGGTTCTTTGCACAGCCATCATCGGAGGTGCTATCACTCAGCTTTTAATCGGTTGGTTGAGCGGTCCAGTGGGTTCTCTTGGAAACAGTCTCTTGATCACCGGAGCGGTTTCTTTCTTGTACATTGCCTACATTGGCATTAATTCTTTAAAGAATCCTAATTCGGCTGACAGTTCGGTTAAACAAACAGTGAAAGCCAAGTCCGAAAATGAAGTTTTAATTTAGAAAATATAAAACTCTTAATTCTTGCAGTACTTTATCCCCAGTAATCTTCTGAGATCTCTGGGGATTTGTATTTGTAATAAAAACAACAATATTAGATTATTGTTATAAGGTAGCTCTTTTGATTGATTGACGAATAGTTACACAGTAGTATTTTATTCTATATTTTTGTTTATCTTGGCAGCCGTTTGATAAAGCAACTCTTTAAAAGCTTCTCAAGAAATCACCCTAATATATTTAATTCTGCAAAAGGAAGAGCTTATTTAACCAGACCCCCATTTACTAAAAGTTTTCAACGTTTACAAAGTGCTTTAGTTCCTGTAGAAAAGGATATTTTTTTTCCTGAGATACAATGCCTTACCTCTTTGGAGGTGGAGGTAAATAAGCACTTCAGCAACTCACACAAACTTGCAAACATAATTGACCAAGAAGTTTCCAAAGAAAGAACGATTTTTATACTTACTCAGTTTAATGACCCGGATGCCATTCAGTCCGCAAGACTTAAACTTGCATTATTAGCAGCTAAAGCTCCTCTGAGCTCTAAAATAATTGTTCTTACTTCACCAGTAAACGAAATTCCTCTTAACTATCGAGCTGAATACAAAGGATTTATCAAAGAACTAGAGGCACTGAATAAAAAATTTGCTGAGATACATAAGATATCCGACAAATTTCACGTTACAAGTCTTAATTCTGAAGGTAATCTTGAAGCTGGCTTTCACAAGCTGGTTCGGGATGAAAGTCTTAGAAACCTTGAACAAGATATTTCACCTTTAATTTTTGAATCCGACGCTCCTTCACCCCTCCCTTGGTTTTCAAGATGGATAGCTAAATTATCTGTTTATTTAAAAGTAAAGGGTTTTTCTAAACCACCAAGTTTTATATCATTTGATCATCATGGCGAAACCTCAGCAACAAAGAGGATTCAATATATAGAAAAAATTTCAGACTTTATATTTAGACAGAAACCAACAACATTAGCATTGGCAAATTCGCCTAAACCTCCATCTGCCTTAAATGGACTACTTGAGGTTTTTGGTCATTCAACTCAGCCTAATCATGAGATTTTACAACTATTTAACAGGTTTCTCGTAAATCTAGATATGGCCGCTATTACCGATGTTGGTTTCGGCACATTTCTAAACCACAAAGAAGAATTATCTCAACAAATTACTGACTATCCAGAAGGATTTCAAAGAGTTCATAAATTGGCCAAAGATTACCCATTTATGGCACCCTTTTTAGGATTTAATAGACTATCTCAGATTAATTATCCATACTCATCATTGAGTTTTGGTTTAGCTTCACAAAAAGGTTCAGTTCATAAGAGAACTTATAAAGTTAGAAATTCCAATTCGTATAAAAAAAGAGAAGTGAATCAACAACAAACTAACTTAAGAAAAAAGATGTCTGATGATCCTTCCAAATTAGCCTTTGTATACCAAGAAACCATTGATCGTTTAGTACAGCTTGATCAACTAGTCGTGGGTGCCGCTGCTATCGTTTATGCTGCACAAAGTAATAAAGTTTCAGAAGATACTTTATTAAAGTTTTCTAATAGCATAACTTCACAAAAGTTATCCGTTTTAGATGATTCTGAATTTCTTCAACTTTGTACAAGCTTTAAAACCCAACTTCATTCAGAAATTGAATCTTTCAAAAACTCACAGAAGACATTAGGATACTTGGGACCAAAAGTAACTTTTCTGGATCTTAACTCGTCCGGAAAGCCAGCATTACAAGCACTAGTAGATTTAACTCTAGAAAATAATATTACAAAACAATTTTTTGGAGGAGCCGTTCCATTGAGAAATGCTAGGCAGGTTATTAGAGAAGCTATAGCTAATGTTTTTCCAGGAAATACCATTGATAATTATGTGGTTAGTATGCCAATACATCAACAAAATGGAAACTCAAAATTTATAGTTTTATTAAAAGGCGAGCAAACCTTAATGAGTAAAATTGCTGACAAAATCAACAGTTTTCAAGGCAATAGGTATTCAGCTTCTGTGAGTCAATCATCAACAATTGGTGGTGGTACACTGGCTTCCAATAAAGGAATACAAAGCTTATTCACTGCTGTCTCAAGTGCTTTAACCTATCAAGAATTACAAGAATTACAACTTTGTTAGTACAAAAATCATTTGACAGAAACACTAAAATCTGTGATCATTTATAAGCTGCTTTATTTTAGAAAGTTTTTTAACAAATGAAAACAACTGCACATTTAATCGGTGTTTTGAGAGACGCTCACGGCGAAAGTGAACATTCAAGCATTTTTGACCTAACTCTCGATGTGATTCAATGGGCTAAAAGCATTAAAGAGAGCTACAACTCATCTTCTTCGCTCGATATCCGTTTTGATGATTTGAATATTTCTACAGCAGCTTCTTTAAGCTATGCTATTTGGCACGCTTATAGTAAAATAGATGAGTCTAAAAAACTTACTGTTTAGATGAGTTTGCGTTCGTAGCTCAGCTGGTAGAGCACTCGGCTTTTAACCGATTGGTCGCGCGTTCGAATCGCGCCGAACGCATGTTTTTTAAGTAAAAAAATTATTTTTCTGTTTTTAACTTGATAATTAATTTTTTGTACTCTAATGAGTTGCTAAGTATTTAGCTGTTATTCGTCCAACAACTCTGTCATCAATAGTATCTAAAAGTTGCTCACCCTCTTTTTTTTAAGTCAATTACACAAGGTGAATTATCATCAAAAATAAGTACTTTGTCACCATCAACATGCACTTGTGATGAATCAATCTTTTCTAATTTATTATTTGTAAAAGAGCCATATTCTAGTTCAACTTCATATTCCATATTATTTGAAATGTCTAATGTTCTACTTCTATTATTACCTGATTTATTATATATTTCCATATTTTCACTCAAATCTAACTCTTCGAGAGCTTTCCGAATATAAGGATCATCTTCTGGACAATAGATTTTTAAGATTGATTTTGTACTTATATCAATCTTCCTCCTCACTAGGATCTCCCCAAATTTTCCAGATAAAGTTATAAGTTTAGATAAATCAGATACTTTATCTTCAAGCTTCATATTAGGCCATTTATAGCCTGTATTAAAGTGAAAAACAAAGAACTCCGTATCTTCTAATAAAAGTGTTGAAGAAAACTCAATTGCATATTCTCCATAAAAACTCTTTCTGCCTAATTGAATCCAATTGTTATTTCCTAAAAATACGAAATCTACAAAACCATGTTCCGAATCTTCTTTTACAGTCTTTTTACTTTCAGGAAGACCATTAGGCAACTTGCCAAGTCCCCATAATGTTCCTTTTGAAAAAATTTTCTTATCTTGAAGTATTTTGAGAAGAGAGTCTTTATCTGTCCAATGGAAGAAAGTTAAATCTTTCAAGGGAGGATGCTTGATCAATCTTTTAAATAATATTTTGCTATATAGGTGGGGTGTCATGTCTCTATTAGAAAGACAAATTTATGATAATTTAACCATTTAACTTAAACAAAAGCCAAATACTCCTCCAAAATCCTCTTCATCTCCTCATAGCTTTTAGCAAGTGCCAAAGTTGTACGCAGCTTTGAAGCCTCTCTATGTCCAGAGACATACTTACTCATGTGCCGTTTCAAAGCCTGAACTCCTGTCTCACCTTTGTCTTCGTAAGCAAGCTCCAAATGGATTAGTGCCACCCTCAACTTTTCTTCAATACTCGGTAAACCACAAGAATCAACTAGGGTTTCATCAGAAAGAACTTTGGCCGCATTCATTACCACCCACGGATTACCAATGCTGGCGCGGGCAATGGCAACACCGTGACAATTTGTAACTTCTAGCGCTTGCTTGGCTTTTTCGGCTGAATCAATGTCTCCGTTAGCATAAACCGGAATTTCCAAAAGCTCGTTTACTTCTGAGATTGCCTCCCAATTGGCTTTGCCGGTATAAGCCTGAGCTCGTGTCCGGCCGTGAACCGTTAAAGAACTAATGCCAGCATCTTGGAGTCTAAGCGCAAATTCTTTAATGTTCTTTTCTTGCTCGCTCCATCCTAAGCGAGTCTTCACACTGACAGGAATATCAACCGCTGCGATTACTTCTTTTACAATCTCTTCAGCGAGGCAAGGTTCCTTCATTAAAGCGGCTCCATCTTTGCCTCGGACTATCTTTGGGACTGGGCATCCCATGTTTATATCAATAGCAGATGCTCCAGCATTTTGAGCAATTTGGGCTGCTTTAGCCATTGTGTCTGGCTCATGGCCGAACAACTGAATGACGACCTTACCAATCTCATCTTTGGTGAGACGCAGACGAGTGGGATTGTTTTGATACATGATGCCTTTGCTTGAAATCATCTCGGTAGAAAGCCTAACCCGAGAAGCATATTTGCCAAGAACAGTTCGCATTAAGCGTCTGAAGACTAAATCGGTGACACCTGCCATCGGAGGAATATAAATTGTCTCCAAAGTATTTTCTAAACTGCTTGATTTATTTTTTCTAGGCATTTCCCTATTGAGGATTTCAAGTTGATATTTAAAAGAGAAAGTATAAATTAGATTTACTTTGAGATTATAAATTATTGTGTTCAACGCATATACCGATGCCCTGAACAGCACTCTAACCTTCAACGAAGCTCTCGCGGCACAGCAGGAGAATCTTCTTAATTTTAATACTTTTGGATATAAGAGTAAAAGAACACATGTAGCTCCTTCGGACTTTGGGGTTGTACTTTCTCATGAACAGCGCCTTTTGGACCCGGCCTTTAGCGTTTTTATGAAAGGCGAAAAAATTACAAAAATGGCCATCGATAGAGAATTTGATGGGGTCTTCTTTTTGGTTAAAGATAAAGACAAAGAATATCTGAGCCGCCTTGGAGACTTTAAATACCACAGGCAACAAAGAGCCGAAAATACCTATATTGGACAACCTCTTGAGGAGAGGACTTACCTGACTACTCAAGACAATTACACAGTTATGGGTTATGCCATTGGACGCGGCCCTGTAACTCAAGCTGAACGTTTTAAAGATCCTCTGATTGAACCGAGCATTAATCCTAATCTGGGCCAATCACCGATAAAGACACCCGAAAAACCAATAGGCTTAAACGAACCACTTCAAAAAGGCCCACTAATCCCAATTGATCTTACTAGAGGTGCCAATGGCTTAGTTCTTGACCGGTATGAAGATTTAAGAGTGAAAGGCAGGAATATAGAGGGTTTAAGAAAAGGCCTTTGGGTCCCACTATACGAAGTTGCGCTCTTCTCGGTGCCTAACCAAGAAGGTTTGGCTTTTAAAGATAATTCCCCTTATGCAACCGAAACTGAAGAAAGTGGCTTAAGACAAGCAGCTCCTGCAGAAGTGAAAATTCGCCCAGAACAAGTAGAGAAAAGCAACGTGAACGTGCGCTATGACTCTTACCATTATAAAAACTTAAGGAATAGCTTGAATCTGTAGCGTCATTTGTAAAGGTCTAATAATCATTTGTTCCAGCAGTTCCAACAGTTATTGGGCGCTAGTTAAGAGCTTATTAAAGGTTGGTTAATAATCCGACAAATAGACTGGATATGCCTTAACATCAATCAACCAAAAAAGTATTTTCAACAAATACATTCTCAAACATTAAAGAAATTCTTTGCACAATAATTCAAAATGTAATAACCTCAAAAAGAATTTATACTGGTAAAACTCAATTTCATTCAAGATTACATTGGAAAAGTTTATTACCTGGTTACAAGTTGAGGCAAGAAAATATAAAACTTAAAGAAGAAGTTTGTGCACTCAAAGGAAACAATCAATCATTAAAAGAAGCTCTAAGGGTTATTAATCAAAGTAGGCATGATGGAAATACTTTGAAATTAATAAGGCAGATCCTTGGAAAACTCACTAGCTCAGAACATTTACAAAATAGAGGAATAACTGAAAGCCCAAATGCTGCAATATTTCATCAAGTCCTAATTAATAGAGCAAAAAAATTAGAGAAATTGGCATTTTATGATGCACTCACTCAGATTCCTAATAGAAGAAAACTTAATGACGTAACTGATAATTTTTTTGCTTCCAGAGCTCAAAGAGAAATAGCTATTCTACTTCTTGATGCAGATCATTTCAGACAATTCAACGACACTCTTGGTCATCGAGCAGGAGATATTGCATTGAAAGCAATTGCCCTCGCAATGAGAATATCAGTGAGTAGACAAGATGATTTTGTTTCACGATATGGAGGGGAAGAATTTTGTGTACTTTTACCTGATACCTCTTTGACTGGAGCAGTAAAAGTTGGACATACAATACAAAGGAATCTAAAATTAATAGTTCAAAATTTCGGAAAAATCCAACTTGATGGACATCTTGATTTGGGATTTTTCCAACCGGAAATATCTCAAGAGAATTTGGAATTCTATAAACAAATTGTAGAAGCAGCGAGAGAGATACAATTGGATTCTTTATCTCATCCAGCCTCTCCTGTTTCCTCAGAACTTACCTTAAGTATAGGAGCATCATATGGATGTAGTGACAGAGACACTTTTGAAATCCTACTTCAAAAAGCCGATACTCGCCTATACCACGCAAAAAATACGGGGAGAAATAAAGTTGTTTCATCCATTGGAACAGAGTTTGTTCCTTGCAATCCTATTATTAATGCACTCAACTTTGTTATTGAATCAGGATTTTTAGCTATGGGAGCAAAAATTTCAAAATAAGTTTTTTTAAATTAACAAAAACAAAAAACCACCGCTTCGATCTAAACTGGTTTTTATCTTTGTTAAGTCTTTAAAAGCTCATGCAAACTAAACCATTCACTAAAATCATCGCTGGAATAGAAAACCGCGATGTTGATAAAGTTCTTTTAGTTCTATCCTCTGCTGCCTTTTGCGGAGTAGAAGCCGTTGATCTCTGCGACGACCAAGAAATCATTAAACTTGCTAAACAACGCTTGCACGGCTCCCGCACAAAACTTTTTGTTTCCTCTCTCGAAGCGCGTAAACTCATCCAGGCTGCTAAACTCGGCGCTGACTTCCTCGAACTAGGAAACTACGATCACTTATATCCCCAAGGTTTAAAAGTCGAGCCAAAAGAAATCATAGCTTCGGCCCAAGACGTTCTAGACTCCGGTTTGGACAATCTGTGCGTAACAATTCCAGGATACTTAGGCCACAACGAACAAGCCGATTTAGCCAAAGCACTTTATGAAATGGGCGTTCAAATGCTTCAAACCGAAGGCGGTTCTGTTTTAGAGGCTAAGTTTGCAGGTTCAATTGGACACATAGAAAAAGCTAAGCATACTCTTGCCAATACTCTTGAACTGAGAAGAGCCTGCCCAGAAGCTAAAATTCTTGCAGCTGGTGGATTGTCCAATATAACCGCTCCTATGGCTGTTATTGCTGGTGCAAATGGAATTGGGATTGGCAAAATGGTCAATAAATTAACTTCCGAAATTGAGATGATTGCTTCGATTAAATTGGTGCAAGAGTCTTTAAAAGCCATTAGAGAGACTGTGGGTTCTTTTTAAACATAACCCAATTTATAAATAGACTGTAAGAATAAAAAATCGGGAAGCCCCTTTTAAGCTCTCGATTTTTTCTATTTTTCTAAACAAATCAAAACACGTTAAGCAGATAAACAGCGGCTAAAACCGATCTATCCTAATTCCTGCTTTCTGACTTAGAATTACAAGCATAAATAAACCCAACATTTTTTTAAAGCTATGTATGAAGTTTTAGGCCTTGAAGATTTAAAACCCGAAGAGCTGCAAGGAAAACGAGCCTTTGTGAGGGTTGACTTTAACGTCCCAATGCAAGAAGGCAAAGTGTCCGATGTGACTCGCCTCAAAGCATCCTTGCCCACCATAAAGTATTTGCTAGAAAAAGGTGCCATTGTGATTCTTGCCAGCCATTTTGGCCGTCCCAAAGGCAAAAAAGATATGGCTTACAGCTTAGAGCCTGTTGCCAAAGAGTTTGAAAAGCTGGTCGGGCAGACTGTAACCTTTGTTCCAGATTGTATTGGGACAGAAGCCGAAGGGATTATAAAAACCCAAAAGTCTGGCTCAATCGCTCTTTTAGAAAATGTAAGATTTTACGCTGAAGAAGAAGCTAATGATGAAGGTTTTAGCAAAAAATTAGCAGCTCTTGCTGATTTTTATGTAAACGATGCCTTCGGTTCGGCTCATAGAGCACACGCAAGTACAGCGGGAATCGCTAAGTTTTTAAAGCCTGCCGTCGCTGGTTTACTAATGGAAAAAGAGGTTAGAGAACTTGGCAGTCTTGTGTCCCGCCCCGAAAGACCCTTTACAAGCATTATTGGTGGCAGTAAAGTTTCTTCTAAAATAGATATTCTTAACTCTTTGATTGAGAAGAGTGACGTTGTTTTAGTTGGTGGCGGAATGTCTTACACCTTTATAAAAGCTCAGGGTGGGAAGATTGGAAACTCAATTTGCGAAGACGATAAAATGAAATTGGCCTTAGAGCTGATTGAAAAAGCCAAAGCCAAGGGTACCGCTTTAATTTTTCCTGACGATAATTTGTGCGTTAAAGACTTTGGAGATAAATCCGAAAAACCGCAGGCAGTCCTCACTGGCCAAATCCCTGACGAGATGGAAGGCTGCGATATTGGACCAATAACGGCCGACAATTTTGCCCGTTATATTTCTGAATCCAAAACAGTGCTCTGGAACGGCCCAGTAGGGATTTTCGAAGACCAAAGATTTGCCTCCGGATCTAAAGCAGTTGCTAAAGCCATGGTTGCTTTACAGGCCAAAGGTGGCAAAACCGTCATTGGCGGCGGTGATTCAGCTGCGGCTGTTGTTTCTTTTGGTTATACCGATAATGAATTTGGCCACATCAGCACTGGCGGGGGAGCAAGCCTAGAGTTTTTAGAAGGGAAAGTACTTCCCGGAGTTGCTGCTCTTGATAAAGTTTAAAATGGAAGAATAGAATTCCAAAATCCATGTCTGAAAGAAAAAAAAGAATAGGAATAATTGCTGGAGAAGGTTCCTTGCCTCGTACTGTCTCTAAAAATGCTCTCCTGGAGGGTTATGAGACTTTTATTATTCCAATCAATTCTGCTTCTTTTAAAGACTTGCAAGGCGCTTACACAGAGGCTAAGCAAATCGCTTTGGGCCAAATACTAAAATGGCATGAGTATTTTCAGGCCAACGCAGTGGAAGAAGTAACCTTTATCGGAAAGGTTCATAAAATCTGGGCACTCTCGCAGTTTCCTTTCTTTGACAACAAAGCCAAAGAAATTCTTGCTCAAGTTAGTAATTTTAATGATTTTAACGTCCACGATAAAATTGCTGAAACCTTTGCGGACTTCGGCTACAAGCTACTTTCTCAGAGGCGCTTCTTAAAGGATTTGCTTTCTGCTCCCTGCGATTTGGCCAGAATCCCTCTTTCGGAGGCCCAAAAACAAGACCTTGATTATGGCTTTGATATGGCCCGAAGGGCCTCACAACTTAAGGTTAGTCAAACCGTAATCGTCAAGGATCAATCAGTAATGGCTTTGGAGGCAGCCGAAGGGACAGATGAAGCCATAATTCGTGGTTGTAAACTGGCTGGTAAAGATGCTGTAATTATTAAAGTCTCTTGGGAAGAACAGCATCAAGAGCTAGATATACCGACAGTTGGGCCAGGCACAATTCAAACCATAGCCAAACACAAAGGGGCAGTGCTTGCAGTAGAGGCCAACACAACTTTTATTATTGAAAAAGAAGAAACAATCGAATTGGCCAGAAAATACGGAATTGCCTTGCTCTCAATTTGATTTATAATCAGTGTATTATGAAAATTTTTCTTGCCAGACCCAGAGGATTTTGTGCCGGTGTCGATTATGCAATCGGCATTGTCGAAGAGGCTTTGAGACTTTTTAAAGAGCCAATTTATATTCTTAAAGAAATCGTTCACAATAAACTTATTGTCCAGGAGCTATCGGACAAAGGTGCACAGTCTGTAAAATCAATCGAAGATGTTCCTGCTGGCTCCATTCTTATTTTTAGCGCCCACGGTGTTCCACCAGAATTTTACGCGCAAGCCCGCCAAAGGGGTTTATACGTTATGGATGCAACTTGCCCACTGGTCCGCAAAGTCCACATGGAAGCCATTCGCTTTGTTAAGCAGGGTTATACAATTTTGTATATTGGCCACGAAGGCCACGATGAAGCCGTTGGAGTGATAGCCGAAGCACCCAATTCCATTATTTTAATTAACGACAAAGAGGAGGCCCAAAGCGTAAATCCACCACAAGTAGAAAAATTGGCTTATTTAACCCAAACCACCCTCAGTGTCTCTGAGACCGACGAGATAATCAAGGTCTTAAAGCAGCGTTTTCCCCAAATCATCGATCCGCCTAAGGAAGATATTTGTTATGCAACCACCAACAGGCAGCTTGCGATTAAAGATTTAACTGACCATTGTGATTTGGTTCTAGTTTTGGGGTCACAAAACAGTTCTAATTCTCAAAGGTTGCGCGAATGCGCTCAGCAAGAGGGCAAAAAGGCCTACTTAATCGATAATCGTGAGCAAATCAACGAGGATTGGCTAAAGAATATAAACAGTGTAGGAATAACGGCCGGAGCTTCCGCCCCAGAAAAGCTTGTACAAGAAGTGGTTAATTTTTTACAACAAAAATTCCCCGGTGCAACCGTCCAAGAGACAGATTTAATCAAAGAAAACATGTTTTTCCCCGTCCCTAATCTTCAGCGGATTATTGGTGAACAGAGAGAAGAGAACTTAAAAGTATCGATTTGAGGTTTTAATGAGATTATCCGCTCACGAGCTCAATTCAATAAAAGAAGCTGTAAAAAGTGTTGATGTGGATGCAACTGTTTATCTCTTTGGATCGAGGGTAGATGACACCAAAAAAGGTGGAGATATAGATTTGCTTATAATTTCGGAAAAAATTGGCTTTGCTGAAAAAAGCAAAATTTTATGGACTTTATATGAAAGAATTGGAGAACAAAAAATCGATATTCTACTTTCTAAAACCGGACAAGAAACGGCGTTTATAGAAATTGCATTGAAGAAAGGCAAGCAATTATGAATCAAAGTGATTACTTAAAATCTCTTGGAGAGGCTATAAATCATTTGGATGAATCAATTGTTTGGCTTGAGCGCTCTTTTGGTAAATGCAAAGTCCTAAAAAACAAAAAACATTTTACCCCCGATGAATTTGATCTTTTAGAGGCTTTAACCAGCCGTTTTGGACGTACAGCCGACTTATTAATCAATAAGGTCTTTAGAAGTCTTGATGCTGTTGAGTTTGAAGACAAAGGAAGTGCAATTGACATAATTAATCGTGCTCATAAACGAGGACTTTTTGAAGATATAGACCAAATTAGACAAATTAAAGATTTAAGAAATGAAATAGTACATGAATATAAAAAAGCCAATTTAGAAGAAATTTTTGCTCAGGTTTTGGAGTTTACGCCATTGTTGCTGGAAATAGCCCAAAAAACCAAGGTTTATAGCCGGAAATATTAATTACTTGTTTATAATTTAAGTAAAATTCGAGGATTGAATGATGGATACGATGGATAATAAAAAAGTCAGCTCAACCGCCCAGGTTTTTTTTATGGCATATCAATCTTTGGATAGGCAAAGTAAGCATGATCTTTTGGAGATGATTGAAGACGAATTGTTCTTCCAGGATTTAATTAAACTTGATAATGAAAGTCAAATTCTTAATGAAAAAGAAACCGAGGAATTCCTGGGCTTTTTGAAAAGTGATTAATGAAACTATTAATTAAAGATTCTTTTCAAAAGGAACTTAAAAAATATAAGAGTGGAAAGCTCTTAAAGCAAGTTGGAGAAATTCTTGAAAAGATTAAACTTTGTAAACATATTTGGGATGTTGGTGATGTCAAGTTGATGCAAGGCACTAAAGATTTCTTCCGAATTAGAGTTGGAAATTTTCGGATTGGGATCAAAATCCAGGACGAAACAGTTTTTGTTATAAAATTCGCCATTAGAGGTAATTTCTACAAAAACTTTCCTTGAAATAGCCCAAAAAACCAAGGTTTATAGCCGGAAATATTAATTACTTGTTTATAATTTAGAAGAAGACAAATAATAAATAGAAGTCTATGCTCAAGAAATTTACTTATGAATATTGGCAAGATGGTGAATGGTTAGTAGGCCGTATCAGAGAATTTGAAGGTGTCTTTAGCCAAGGTAAAACCTTAGAAGAGCTTGAGGAGAATTTAAGAGAAGCATTCTATCTAATATCGCAAGAATCAAATTTAATGGCTTCTGGCTCACAAATAAGAGAATTAGAACTAGAGGTATGAAAAGAAAAGACTTAATAAAAATTCTTGAGCAGGCAGGTTGTTTTCTTAAGCGAAATGGTGGAAACCACGATATTTACTTTAATTCACATACCGGAAAGACTGCTCCGGTTCCAGGACATAATGAAATTTCAGACTCTTTATGCAAATTAATTTTGAAACAGTTGAAAATCTCTTAGGTATGTTTTGAAACTACCAAAAACCAAGGTTTATAGCCACAAATATTAAACTTAAGAAAAAGTTAAAAAATATTTGCTAAAAAGCTTGACATATTCTGCAGATTAAAGCTAAATTAAATATATAAAGATTATTAAATTTATATTAAAACTTTTTATTTAACTTTTCTATTTAACACTTAACTATAAAATTCGAGGTTATAAAAATGAACGTACCAGCAGCTTCTTCTAGAATTCAGGTCAATCCTAATCCAAGAACTACTCTTGGTGGACATAAAACTAGTTTTACTGGCGCAAAGCCAACAGCGCAACAGATTGCTGATAGAAGCAAAGTAATTCTTGAAAAGAAGGCTAATAGCCGCAAAGGTTTAAATGCTAACGATATAAAGTTAGCTGGAGCATTAACTGATTCTTCAAATCCAACCAACACTCCTGGAGTTGTTAAGCAGGCATGGAATGTAGTAACTGGAAATGCTGGAGCAAATACTACAACTTTGAATATTGATAAAACTAAAAAAGATAAATTTGTTAAATTACATCAAGAAAGAATTGATTTTAGACAAGAACAAAAAGACGCAAAAGCAGTTAAAGCTGAAGAACAAAAATATAGTCAAGATCTTAATGATGTTATTCAATCAGGTATAGCTAATGTAAGAGTAAATCCTAATGTTTCCTCAGACAGCTTTACAAGTGAGTTTTATACACAAGCAAATGAAAGGCATGCAGGAAAACCGGTAACCATTCATCTTCCTAAAGAAACTAATGCCAGACAAAATGTTATTAACTTAAATAAAGAAATTTATGAAGAAAGAGAGGCCTTTAATAAAGCTCAAGCAGATTTAAAACATACTAAGGCAGCATATTCATCAACTGCACCCAAAGCTTCACAAGATGCAATTAATAAAGCACAAGCAGAAGTAACTAGACTTGAGCGTTCGATTAAAAGCAAAGAAAATCAAGTTCAACAAGCTTTAATTGCTGTTCCAGAAAACACAGAATTAGCAGAAAGATTCAAATCTTATTCAGATAAAGAAAAGACTGCTAATACAAACTTGCAGACTATAGAAGCAAAATTAGCTGAAAATAGACAAAATACAACTCAATTTGTAGGTAGAGAAATAGAGACTCCCGCATCAAAAGCTAAAAAAGCTCAGAGAAAAGACAAGCCAGAAGCTGAAGAAACCCCAGAAGCAAAAGGCAAAGGGAAAAAAGATCCAAAACCAGCTGCTGATGCTGATACCGAAAAAGGCTTTTGGGAGCAAACAGGTGATTTCTTTAAGCACTTAGTTACTGTTCCAGAAGATGGCAATGCAGGTAGCTGGGCTTGGAGAATAGCTCTTGGTTTGCCCGTTATAGGTATAAGTTTTGCTGCTCTCGCTGGACTTTGGAATATGCTTACCGGTGGAAACAATCAAGGCAAGCTCACAGATGAACAAAAAGCCGCTTTAATTCAAAGAATGATTGCAGCAAGACAAGCTCAAGGTGGCGCAATCAGCGCAACCGCATAACTTAACACCCAAAGTAACCAATTAAAATGGAAGTTAAATTAGTAAGAGGTACCATGCCTTGGCAGGGTCTTCCAAAAGCCTCGCCCGCAAAGGCAACCGAAGAACAAACACTAAGGCGTGGCAGAGAAATTGCCCACCTGGAAGAAAAAGCACACAATCAAGCAGTTGCGGCTGGTGTATCTTGTCCAATTAATTTTAATCTGAATGAGACTGAGCAAAAAAATTATTTAATGGCTGCGGGCAAAGCGTATCAGTTTGAGGGAAAAAAAGAAGGAAAAACGGTGAAAAGCTCAATAGCTCATTCAACCGCGGATATTTATACCTCTATGTACAATGATTTTGAAAAAGCTCATCCGCAAGAAACCAAAATGGGTAATTGGCCCAAACCTGCACAAAATGTCTCAGGAGGCGGAATGGATCTTATGAATAATTTACTTATGCCGTTTACGCTGATAATGTTTTTAGGACAAATGTTGGTGTCACCGTTTATAAGAGGGCAAGTCAATAATCAAACGGCTGGTATTCAACCAACAACCCAAATGCCTTCGGGTTTTACAAGTAATCCTTTAATGGCTGCTAATGCGGCAAATAATTAACTTGAAAGTCCTCTAGACTTTTGTGGTATATTTTTTTCATGAGTGGAATTGATCCTAATACTTTAACTTTAATTGCAATCTTTATTACCCTTTTGGGCACTTTTGTCACTATGGTCTTTGGTTTTGTAAATATCCAAAGAGAATTTAAAACAGATATTAAGGTTTTAAAAGAAGAATTTCACGAGGAATTTCGTAAAGTCCATGAACGTATAGATAAAGTTCATGAGCGTATAGATAAAGTTCACGAAAGAATTGATAGATTAGAAGATAGAATGGATAAGCTTGAACAAAAAGTCGAGAATATGCACCAGCATTTAACAACCAGAATTGATACTGTTTTAAGCACTATTTGGGCTGAACGAAGAGCTAACGACAATAAAGCTTCTTGATACTTTAAAATAAAAAATAAAGTTGTATCTTTTCGGCTAAAACTTTTCGCTCGACAATCGCTAAATATTTATGGATGTACTTATGAAAGAGCTGGAAAGAATATTTTGGAGATTCTGTCCTCAAAGTTTAAAAAGGGAACCTGCTTTAATTATCTTGTAGACATGTTTGCAAAAAACTCTCTAGGAGAGCAATTTAAATTGTTTTACGCTGGCGACGATAGAACCGACGAACACGCCTTTGAAGAGGTTAATAAACTGGGCGGAGAAACTGTCCGGGTGGGTGATTCGGGCGAGAGAACTTTTGCAACAAAGGTCGTAAGCAGTTACCGTGATTTAACGGGGTATTTGGCGGAGAGGTTTTTGGGATAAGACATTATAAATTCATTGTTTTTACCACTCAAGATTTTTTCTATTGCCTCGACCATATAAGCTTCCTGATGTAGCAGTTTGATTAATTCGATGGCTTTTTGATGATGTAGCTTCAACTAATGAAGTTTGAGAAGCATCTTTGAACTGGTTAAGTAATCGAGAGATATTATTTCTTATTAAAGTCGGCTGGCTTAAGGCTTGCTGTTTGGCATTAGCTAAGTCGCCTTGAAGAAGTGAGACAACGATTCCGCGAATTTGTTGTTTAGGTCCATCGCCTGTTGCAAGACCGCTTTGTGCAAAGATTTGCTGAGATGCTTCTAGAGTTTTATTGAGTGTAGAAATTGCAGTTAGAGTTGAAATTTTTGTTTTGCTATTATCTCTAACTAAAACTTTGGATGGGGACTTTGTCTCTGAGACCAATAATTCATCTAAAGCATTTGTAACAGATGTAAAACCAGCTTTAATTTGATCGGTATTATTGTCTTTAAGACCCTTTTCCAGCTCAGTAATAGCTGATGCTAATACCGTAGATTTTTTTTTCAAGCTTTTAATTAAAGTTTCTGTTAAAGGTGGCAACTCAAGATCTGTTTTAGACGTTCTTCCAGTTGAAGCAGTAGCATGCATACTTAACGGATGTATTTGTTTAATAATCATATTTAAAAAGATCAACAATAAATTTAGAGGAAATCTTAATCGTGAATTTAACTATCTCTAAATTTATATAGAAAGACTTAATGCATGTCTTACAAATTGATTCAATCTTGTAACTCGCAACTAACAAAAACAATAAAAAAGCCCAGCAAAACACTGGGCCATTCAAGAATCTTTAAGAGTAGGGGACGGTTTGAAACCGTCCTTTTCATCTGTTGAATAAAGAAACCTAAACCTGAGTGATCAACTCAATCTGAGGGAAGGTTTCGCAAACCATTCTCTCAACACCCATTTTCATGGTCATAGCTGAACTGGGGCAGCTTCCACAGGCACCAACCAACTGGACAATCATTTCGTAATTGCCATTATTTAGTTTGTTAAACCCATGAACAGCCATATCTCCGCCATCCATCATCAAAGCTGGTCTAATTTTTTCATCAATTAGTTTAAGCACTTCAGCCTGAAATTCTTTTTCTTCAGCTTCTGTCATGGGAAGTTTTGCTTCACCAGTTGCCTCTTGGGTTGTTTGTTCTGTTTCTGCGTTCATTGGTGTTCTCCTGAGTGTGTTTTACCTCTCCCCCAACCCCCTCATCTTGAGAGGCAAGGGGGCTTTTTAATTTTTTGGTCCCCCTGTTAAGGGGGTTAGGGGGTACTTACTTACATTTTAAAGGAATCTTGAGGACTTGATGATTTTGTTCTTCCAAGCCGATTCTTCAGCCGGAATTTGTTTGATTAACTCAAACAAAAATTCACGCAAGTTGCTCAGATTGGATTCAAAAACGTGCATAACCTGTTCGTGGGTTACAGGTTCAACATCTCCAACCAAACCGCAGTCATAATCGGTCACTAAGGCAATCCCTAGAGTTTCTAATTCTAATTCCTTTGCCAAATGAACCTCTGGGTATTGGGTCATGTTGATGGTTTCCCAGCCCATGGACGAGAACCACTTCGATTCAGATTTGGTACTAAAACGTGGGCCGTTAATGACAACCACCGTTCCTTGCTCATGAATCTTTATCTTTTTGGTTTGGCCAACTTTAATGGCAATGTTTCTCAATCTTTCGGAATAAGGCTCGGCTGCGCTCACGTGGGTTGCAATCGGCCCCTCGTAAAAAGTGTCTTCGCGACTATTTGTTCGATCGACGTATTGATCGAGGATTACAAAGCTTCCTGGTTCAATGTTTTTCTGGAGACTTCCAACGGCGCAAGGCGAGATTATTTGTTGAACGCCTAACTGCTTCATGCCCCAGACATTGGCACGGTAATTTATTTTTTGGGGAGGAATCGAATGATTTCGACCGTGCCTTGGAAGAAAAGCAACTTTTTTATCGGCAATTGTGCCAATAAAATATTTGTCGCTTGGCGCTCCGTAAGGGGTTTCTACCGTAACTTCTTCAACGTCTTCTAAAAAACGATAGAAACCTGATCCGCCAAAGACCCCTATTTGAGCCTTATTGAAAGATTGAAAACTTGACATAAATTTTTATTTACTTACCTATTCTTATTCTTCAGATTGAGATTTGCTTTTGCTTGACTTAGAGCTCGATTTGGAGTCTGACTTTGAGTTGGACTTAGAAGAGCTTCCGTCTTTTGGAGGAAAAACATTCTCCACTTCGTCGCCAGCTTTGGTCTTGCTGCCGTCTATGCAGATCCAAGCGTCGGTTACAAATTTACCGTTTGGGCCAATGCCTGTGTAGCAGAGGTCACCTTTGGCTTTGTTGAATCTAATAAAAATTGGACCTTCTTGTTTAAAGTCGAATTGGTCTTTTGTCTTGATTGGACCCCTTAAAAGACATACGGATGTAATAATTGAAATCCCGAGGATTGCCGCTGCCATAAGCGAATTGAAATTGTCGTTTTGTGTACTCATAAAACTTTAATTAGAAACTTATTTTAAGAACTTAAACATTTTATAGCAGATCTTGTTGTGATAGTTTTTTTGTTTTTTAAGTTATTGTCAGCGAGTAAATGTTCTTGAAATATTTTTGAAATTCTGTCATTCTTGTATCTAATACTGGCTTTGTCTCAGAATTTACAAAGCTCGAGATGCTGGACTTATTTCAGAATGACAAAGAGCCGTTAAATTCTCATTAGAACATCCAACTCAGCGGTTATCAACAATATTCTTCCTTGCGGTTTCAAGGAGACAGAAGTTAACATAAGTGGATTCTTATTAATGATTTACTTAAATTTGTTTTGCAAAAATGGCTTTTACTGCTGTAAACCTTAAACTTCCGCTTGAAAAGCCTCTTGGCTCAGAAGAAATAAAGTATTTGCTCCCTCATCGTTACCCGCTTTTGCTGGTGGATAGAGTGACCGAAATCGGCGAGGATTATATTAAAGGTTATAAAAATCTAACTTTTAACGAGGATTTTTTTCGAGGGCATTTTCCTGGTATACCGATTATGCCTGGGGTTTACATGGCTGAAGCAACGGCACAACTTGCTTCCATCTTTGAGATTATAAGAGTAAAAAAAGAAGAAGGCGAAAATGTAGAGAAGATTGGTGTCTTTTTAGGAATTGACAATGCAAGATTCAAAGCCATGGTAAGGCCCGGAGACAGGCTGGACATGGAAGCTAATAAAATGTGGTTGAAGCGGAACGTTGGTAAGTTTTCTGTTAAGGCTTTTAACGAAGGAAAGATTGCTTTCTCGGCTGAGCTGAGTTTTGCTATTCTTGACAGAAAGGATGCAGAATTTTAATGGCTATTCATTCGATGGCAATTGTCTCACCCAAAGCGGAAATTCATAAAGATGCAGAGATTGGGCCTTACTGTATTATCGGAGAATCCGTTTTAATCGGCGAGAGAAGCTCTATCGGGGCGCATACCGTCATTGATGGCCACACCCAAATTGGAAGTAACTGTAAGATTTATCCTCATGTAAGCATTGGCCTTCCGCCCCAAGACCTCACCTACAAAGGCGAAAATACTCAAACAATTATTGGCAATAATGTTACTCTACGTGAATTTTGCTCTGTGCATAAGGCAACCACAAAGGGAGATGGTAAAACCGAAATTGGAAACAATTGCTATTTGATGAACTATGTACACGTCGGCCACGACTGCAAGTTGCAGAATGACATAATAATTGCCAATTCGACCAACTTAGGTGGACACGTTCAGATCGGTGAAAGAGTGACAATGGGCGGCGGTTGTATGGTTCATCAACACGTTGTTATTGGCGATTTTGTTATGGCCGCTGGATTAAGTGGAATCCAAAAGTCTGTTCCACCCTTTGTCTTGGTGGGCGGATTGCCTGCAAAAATTGCCCGCATGAATTCGGTTGGACTTAAGCGTATTGGCTTGGAAAGCAGCGAGATTAAAATTATAGAAGAAGTTTACCGCCTTATAAAAAATTCAGGAGTAAGTGCCGCTCTTAAAGAGTTTGAGCCAAAAGCCGCTGAATTTCCTCATTTGATGAAGCTTATTAACTTTTACAAAAATTCGAATAAAGGCGTAACCGGTTTTATGACGAGAGGTCGCAATGAATCGGATTCTAACAGTTAACATGTAAACTTTTACTTCACGAAGGGACCAAATTAGGGTATATTAGGTCATGTCTCAACAAACCTTCACTAAATTCGAGAGATAATTATTTTGCGATAATTATTGACTGCCGAAGTGGTGGAATTGGTAGACACGCTACATTCAGGATGTAGTGAGCGCAAGCTCTTATGGGTTCAAATCCCATCTTCGGTATTTACTCTTAAACTAAATAATAATTTCAATTCTTTATGACCCTAAATAAGCCAAATCCGCTTCCACAGCCACAAAGCAATAATCAACCAGGAAACAACCCACCAGGTCCACCAATACTAAGACCACCAGGAGGACCACATAATCAGGCTCCTCGCAATCTTAATCCAAACCAACCCTTAGTTAACGAAGCAATTAGAACCCCTCAGGTTCGTTTAATTTCCTCTTCCGGAGAGCAGCTAGGCATTGTAGCAACTCGTGATGCCATGGATAAAGCTCGCAGCGAAGATTTAGATTTAGTTGTAATAGGCATGCAGCAATCTCCACCAGTTGCCAAGATTATGGACTTTGGCAAATATAAGTTCGAAAAAGAAAAAGAAGAAAAAGAAAGAAAAAAGAAAAGCAAGGCTCAATCAGTCTTCAAAGAAATCAAAATGTCGGCCAGAATCGACGACCACGATATACAGGTCAAACTCAAATGGGTTCTAAAGTGGTTAGAAGAAGGCAACAAGGTAAGAGTTGTTGTGCAAATGAGAGGGCGTGAAATGCAGCACCCAGAGATTCCACGCAAACTTTTACAAGGTATTTTAGAAGCTACTGCTGAAGTTGGAAAGCCAGACCAAATGCCACCAATCAAACAAGAAGGCAAAATGTTTTCTCTGCAATTGGCACCAAGTGGAATTGTTAAAAAATAAAGTAATAATCACATAACATTTGCTTAAACACGGATTTACTTTTAAGGCTTTTGTTCATGTTAAAATAGCGTTTTGCCAAACTTATGCACGGGGACTAGCTAATGAAAAAACAATTTATTTTACTAAGCAGTTTATTTTTCCTTTTATCTTCATCCATTGAGGTTATTTCACAGAGTGATTCAACAAGTGATATAAACAGTAAAGTTGCTAAATTGTCATTGAGAATGTGGGACAAGAATGGAGATAAAAAACTTTCCAAAGAAGAAGCTAAAAAATCTGAAACTATAACCAGTAAATTTGATTTAATGGACGCTGATAGCGATGGTTATTTGTCATTCTCTGAAATTGCAAACCCAGATGCTGGATATAATAAAAAGAAAGCTATTAAAAAAGCTACTGTTGCTGATTCAGAGAGTTCAGGGGAAGTTCCTGTATCTGTAACTAAGGATTCAACAGAAGCAAGTAAAAAAGTATCTTCAAAAAGAACTCCCTGGGATAAAACCAAAACTGTTTTTGCTGTACATGACGCTGATAAAAACGGTAAGTTGACCAGAGAAGAGTTAGCAAAAAGAACGACTATTCTCAAAAAGTTTGATAAGTACGATATAAACAAAGATGATGCTCTTGTAAAGAGTGAAGTTGTTGTTTACTTTGAAGACTTTCAAAAGAAGCTTGATTCAAGAAAAGCTGCTAAATCCAAATAATTAAAAAGTACTTTTGTTACTTTTTTGTTAGTGCCAAATAAATTTAATGTTTGGCACTTTTTTATTTTTTTGATTTGAAGAATATGAAAATTTCAATCGGCTATAATAAACTTTTCGTATGAATTTACTAGCCAAAACCATAAGCCAATCCACAGAAGAAGGTAAAAACGAACCTTGCCATTTGGCTGTGATTATGGACGGAAACCGACGCTGGGCTGCCAAAAAAAATCTTCCTGGTTTTGCTGGTCATAGAGCGGGTGTTGACACCCTTAAAGAAATTGTAAAACTCTGTCCGCCAAGAAACATAAAGTATTTAACTGTTTATGTTTTTTCCACCGAGAACTGGAGCCGCAAGAAAGAAGAGGTGGATTTTTTATTCGACCTTTTTTCTAAAGTTTTAGAGAAAGAACTTAACGAGTTGCATGAACAAGGCGTTAAATTAAATTTTATCGGCGACCGTTCTTCTTTTGAGCCAGAGCTTTTGTACAAAATAGAAGCTGCTGAAAAACTGACTAAAAATAACAAAACCTTGTTCTTGCAAGTTGCTTTTAATTACGGTGCAAGAAACGAAATTCTCGATGCTGTTCGAAGCCTCTCTCGGCAAGTTGCTGACGGAAAGCTAAAGCCAGAACAGATTGACTTTCAGACTATTGAGAACAATCTCTACACAACAAACATTCCGGATCCTGATTTGTTGATCCGCACAGGTGGAGAGCAAAGAGTCAGCAATTATCTTTTATGGCAAATTGCTTATTCCGAAATTATTTTTTCTAAAGTTCTCTGGCCAGATTTTTCTGCTAAAGATTTAGATGAATGCTTGAGTGAATTTAGCTCTAGGACTAGAAGATTTGGGAAGTAATCCCCAAGCCCACCACTGGAAGCTAAAGAAGGTCAAGGGAGGCGCCCCCTTTAACAAGGCAGTGTTGCCTATATACTGAATATAATATGTCTATGGAAATGAAGTTCAAGGGATATATGCAGCATTTCCAAGCTTTTGGAAAACCTTTTGCTCTTTCTGTTAAACCTCGCCAGCTGGTCTCTTATACTGCTGTTGCTTGACTCTATCAAATGTGTTTCATCTTTTCCTATATAGTGATGCTCCGTTATATCCATTTGCATAAATGCTTGTTCATAGCAACTGTTTGCATCTATGCAGATCATTGCTATTTTCTTTCTTAGCTTCTTTACTCTTCTATAAATTTCCTTTGCTGCTTCCAATCCTTTTCCTGTTACAAACTCAATAACACGACCTTCTCTCCTAGAATAAGCAGTCCATGCGAGCACTCTATTTTGTTTTTTTGACAGTAGCTGTATATTTCATCCAGTTCTATAATGTCAGGCTCATTCTCTAAAGAAAGCTGTTCTTTTGTTTTTTGAATTGTTTTACTAAAGCTTTTATGAAAAGCTCTTACCCATCTTAGAATAGTGCTTGCATTAACACCAAAAGAATCGGCAACTGCTCTCATTCCTCCATTTCTAAGATACATTTTTACAGCTTTTAGTTTTGTTGAATAAGAAAACTTAGGAGGAATATCAGAAAATCTCCTATTGCAATCTAGGCATATATATCTTTGAATCCCTTTATGTGAACCATTCTTCACATATCTTCTGCTTTCGCAGTGGCTACACTTCTTCATCCCTCCATTCTATCACTATGCTCGCAACACTGCCCTTTATTAAAGGGGGCCGAGAATCCATCTCAAATTTTACGGATTCATTTTGTTCGAGGGGGGATTACTGGATTACTTCTCACAAACCACTCAAATCGGGATGATCGCCAATGTGCTCGAATTCGTGCTGCCAGACTATACTTCCGTTTTCGATTAAAAACATACCTGGCATAGTCCACAGATCACCGACAGGTAACCCGACAAAGTTTCCTTTAATCATGGCTTCTGTTCCGCGTACCCACACTTTTTGCCCAAAGAGCTGGCTTATAGTGCCCCTTTTGAGCTTAAAGGCATTATAAAACTTCTTGGAGGAGTCTGAGATAGCCTTTGCTTCGGGCCAAATCTTTTTAAAGAAGGCTTTGCCTTGGTCTAAAGTGCCTTGGTAAAAAAAGACAATTTCTGGATAATTACTATTGTTTAAAGCAATTTGCCTGAGATCCCTCACTATCTCTGGGCAAAAAATGCAGCCTAAATGTCTCAAAAAAACCAACAAAACTCTTTTGTCCCGAGTTAGCCCTTTTAGAGTATCCGAGTCAAGATTGAGTCCCTCAATTTTGCTTTCTAAAATTTCTGGGGGTATATTTGGCATGGACTATTTTGGAGGCTATTTTAACTTTATTTTTGTTTGCAGCTCTTATTTTACAATTCATCGTAAAAAAGTCTTAGTAATAAAATTTAAAGATAGCTTGTGTAAATTATCTGTAACCGAACAAATTTTTCTTACGACAGTATGAACATGATTTCTAAATAAATTACGCAACGTTAAAAGAGCAGGTCAAAATGAGTATAAAAAGTTTTTGTAGATTGTCTTTGATAGCTTTATCGGTGTTTTCTTTTACCGGGGGGTTTTCTCCTTCTGCCAAGGCCCAAGAAGGGTGGCAAGGACAAAATAGTTCTCAAGTACAAGGAAGAGCGGCCCAGAGAGAGAAGATTCAGCAAATATTTAAAGATTTAAACCTCAATGAAGAGCAAAAGAAAGAAGTTGGCCAAATTATCCAAAAGAACCGCCCAAAGATAAAAGAGCTTAGGCTTAAAACCTTTGAATCAATGAAGCAGTTAAGAAGGGTATCAGCCGAAGACAGCTTCAGCGAGCAAAAGGTAAGATCAGCACATAAAGATTTTGCAGGTGCTTCGGAGGACTTAGCGGTAGAAAGAGCAAGAATGATGAGCCAAATCAGGGAAGTTCTTAATCCGCAGCAAAAAGAGAAGTTAAGCCAATCTGTTAGACAAATGGAGGAAAGATTCAAACAGGAACAAAGTAAATTTGGCAGAGGAAATAGAGGTCGTGATTTGGAAGAGCTAGATTTAACAGGCCTTGAGGCTTAGATTATTGGAAGCTTACAAGCCAAATTATGCAACAAGAGCCTAAACTCAATACAAACGTAAATAAAGATCAGGAAGACAAAGAGATCATTAAAAGGGTGTTGTCTGGCGAGATTAACTGCTTTGAGCAAATAATCGACCGTTACCAAAACTATACTTTTAAAATTGTCTCTAACTCTCTTCCAGCAAACAAAGTCGAAGAGGTTTGCCACGAAATATTTATTAGAGTTTACAAATCTCTTTCTTCTTTTCGCGGGGAATCAAGCTTTAAGAGCTGGTTTACACGGATTGTTTCTCGCTCTTGTGTGGATTATTGGCGTAAAAACTCTAAGATTCTTGAATTGCCTCTCTCTGACTTAGAAAATAATGAATCTGAATCCGAAGGCGATTCTGCTTTTAATTCTTTAGAGTTTGAGGCTTCAAAGGAAGCACATTTTAAGAAATTAGAAAGAGAAGAATTAGCCGACTTATTAAAAAGAGCCATGGAAAACATTGCACCAGAAGATAAAATAGTTTTGACATTAACCCATTTAGAAGGTTATTCGATTGAGGAATGTGCCAACTTTTTGGGCTGGCAACCCTCAAAAGTCAAAGTGAGAGCCCACCGTGCGAGACATAAACTAAGAGAAATTCTTAGCTCCCAAGTGGAGGCCAATAGGAGATAAAGCAATGAATTATTCTGATCCCAATTTAAATAATCTTGAAAAGCAGCTCCATGAATTTTATGCACAGGAAAGTTCTGGCGGTGATATTTATGGAGTATCACCATCTCAATCTTGGAAAGCCTCTTTAATGGCTGAAATACAAACAATGCCAACTCCCAATGTTATTTATACGAACAAATTCATTTGGAATTTTGCTTATACTGCTTGTTTGCTTTGCCTCATTGGACTTGCTTTTATGCTAATTTACAATCCATATTCGGATTATGCTAATTCTGTTTCGGATTTGCTTTTAGCTCAAATTGTCGATGGTGACGGATTATCTATGTATCAAAACATAAGTTTGCCTTTGGAGGAGCTGGTTTTATGAGGGACTGGAAATTAATAATTGGAGTTTTATTGGTTTTTGTCGCCGGCCTGGTCTTGGGCGGCATAGTCGGGGTTTTTGGAACTACTTTTGTTATCAAACAGAGCTTTCAGAAGATAATGTCTGGTAATTTTCAAGTTTCTGAAAGTCGCTTTTTTAAGCGCTTCTCGAAAGAACTAGACCTTACAGCCGAGCAAGAGACAAAAATAAAAACCATTTTGGATGAGCAACAAAAAGAATCTACAAAGATAAGACAAAAAATAACACGTGAACTTCGGTCTTTAAGAGCCAAAACTTTTGTTACCCTAAAGCAAGAATTAAATCCAAGTCAACAAGAAAAATTAAAACAATTGATTAAGCGCCGAAAGAGCTCAGGCTGGGCTGGCTTTGGTAAGAATAAAATAAAGAAAACAAGTGAGTATTGAGAACAAGGCTTGAGCGGCGCTCATCCAGAGAACCACTTTTCGTTCTTTGAGTCCGCTCAGTTCAAGATGGTGATGAAAAGGTGTCATCTTAAAAGGCCTCTCCGAGGGACT
>JANRMG010000094.1:0-8112 GCA_033761855.1 Candidatus Caenarcanales bacterium | reverse complement strand
GGGGATCGAATTATATGATGCTCTGCCACGATTCAGATCCAAGAATCGAAAAAATCTTAGGTGTAACTAAATCCGAAAATGTTCAAGGACTTAAAGGAGCTTTTATCCGCAATTCACCAGTTATTGGAGGAAATATCAGCAATATTGGGGCTTTAATGTCTGTCCTTGGTGTTTTAGCTGAAATTTACGACAATGTAAATCACGATAATACTTTTGATTCAGCCTCAAGGAATTTTATTGCAAAAGGATTTAGTTTGGCTAACCTAGGCCTTTTTATAACGACGACTGCAATCAAACCAATTTTCTGGCCATTTCAAGTTTTAGGTTCTTTATTAGGAGTATCGTCCGGCTTTGTACCTAGTGGTACGGTACAGCAATTCATGGCTTTGGGTTCAATAACCAGTTCATTATTAGGTTGGGCCCGCGAAATCTCTTGGGGAGAGACTTTATTTATTGATGGATATATAAATGACAATGAAACCCGAGAAAAACTTAATTATCAAGATCCAAGATTTGTTAGTGAAACTAATGGTATTGGTGAGAAAACTTACTTTGATATTAAAGGCTTACACTCTTTACATCAAGGTAAAACAGAAGAAAGAATGAAAGCCTTAACCGAGTCATTCATGAAATTTGGCTTTGGAAGAAAGACGTCTGCAATGTTGGCAAAACCAATAGATGATTTTAGGTGGAATGTAGATGCCTTAATTGATGTGGTTCGTGAGCCTGGACTATTAAAGTTTACTAACCGTCTAAACGCTACAAATGGCTTTAAATACGAAAAATCACCAATCAGCATGTCTCACTTTGTTAATGTTGGTGGTTGGACTGCACTTGGATTAATGGGACTTACTGGTGCATTGCATTTAGTTGACCACTTCCGTTCAAAAGAAAAAGAAAAACAAGAAATGCTTGCCGAGGAAATTAATTCGCAAAATTTAAGACCAATTATTGGAATTGATGGAAAAGTTCTCTTCGATCCAAGGTTATCCGTGCCTCAAGTTCCAATAAATCATCCACTTAATGATTCTGCAATTCATAAAGCGGCTTCTTTTATGACAGGGATTGCGGCTTTAGTTCCTGCTCTTATATTTTTAGTTCGAGCTAATTTAAGAAGACAGAATGCCTCTGGTAACCGTTTGACATGGAGTAGAGAGAATGGTGAACAAGTTAGATACCAACCTGGGGTTTTAGGCAACAGTCTTCTAATCTCTTCTTCTCTGCAAGCTCTCTCAGCCTTAAGCGTTAGTTTCTCTGGATTAGGGCTCTTTGGAAGCAATTCTTCATGGTTAACCAATTTAAGCCAAAGCGTATACAATTTAGCAGGTGGTTTAGCACTAGCTTCGATGGGTAATGCTGTTCAGCAGGGTGATTCAATAGGTTACGTACGTGACAGATTGAAACGTGAAAAGCTTGGTTATATGGGAGATCCCGATAACCACTTTGAAGAAAGAGCCAAATGGAAAAATGGATTAAATAAAAAAGAAACTATTGAAACACAAAAAGTAGAAGCAAGAGTCGCAGCCAAAGTCTAAAAGATCAAAACGCTAAATAAAAAATTCTAAAACACCTTCAAAAGATTTTTAGCCAAACCTAAACCTGCCATATAAGCTCCTTCAATCTTGCCTTCCAAAGACCAATCTCCCGTAAAATACAAAGATTTATCTTCGGTTGCAAAGTATTGATGCTCATAAATCGCCGCTGGTTGGGAGTAGCGCCATTTTTTAACTTGCACTTCTTGCAAATCCTTGTTTGAGAGAGCTACCTGAGGAAGTAAAACTTTAAACTCATTAAAGACTTTCTCTAAGATTTCTGAATCACTCGATTCGAAGAACCGTCCAGAAAACTTTGGCTGACACTGCACAACAAGTACACTAGAAGTAGCATTCAATCGCTTGGATGAATCGTTCGCAACCCAGGACAAAACCTCTCTATTGTTCCAAAAAACACCTTTAAAGGGCAGGGACACAAGCTTATTAAAAACAATTACAATCGAAAGGCAAGGATTGAAGCTGATTGTACTTAAAGAAGCTTTCTGCTCAACCGAAAGATAGCTTCCAAAAAGCTCTAAACTCTGAGGTAAAGGGGCAGTTGAAACAACTCTTTTGGCTTTTAATTCCACCATCTTGTCTGTTTTAAGCTCCCAAAGACCATTTACACGTGCTGCTTTGGTGATTTTAATTTCTCTTGAAACTGGTAAAACTTTTGCAAACTCTTTAGAAATGTCGGTAAAGCCTTTTGGACAAACATAACGAGGGTTGGAATTGCCCTCAAAGAGAAGCTTTTCACCATCCCAAACATTTAATTTGTTCGTCCAAAGTTTAACTGTGCCTCTCTGAATCAGCTCTTCAACTTCTTTTTTAAATAGTGGATTAGAAACTGTAAAATACTGGGCTCCAGTATCTATTGGTTGAGCATTAACTCGGCGTGTTGCCGCTCGACCTCCTAGGCCTCGCGATTTATCGAAGATTTTAAAGTTAATACTTGAATTGGAAAGAGCCTTTCCAAGAGCCAAACCCGAAATGCCCGCTCCAATAATTACCAAATCATATTCTTCAATAATCATACTTAATACGTTCCCCATCCCCGTTTGAGAGGGCTATCTGAAAAATAAAAATAAATAGAACTCTTATGCTGCATCTTCAAAGAGCTCTTTTTCTAATATCGAAAAGTCAGTGTCACTAGAGAGAGTTGACCTGGAATTTGCCAAAACTAAAACATCTTTGTTTTTCATTAGTATCTCTTCCTCTTCACTCATCGTGCGGTGGAAGGAGACTTTAGAAGATGGAAACAGTGACTCTAGATTCTTCTGTACAAGCTTCGCTGTAGTCAGCTCAGCACATGGAATAGAAAGACATTTTATATGAGTTTTAGGATCGCTCACAGAGACTATGTATGAATACATGTATTGGTCTTGTAAAATTGATAGTTAAAATCTAGTTTGTTACAAAACTGAATTCCTCGCAAGTGTCTTTAAGTTTAAAAAAGATGAAAACAGCTTACTTTAAGGCTTAGAAATTTTTAAAAGTTTTTTTAAATTGTTAGACATTTACAAAAACAACTTATACAAACATTAAATTCAATTAGGTGATTTAATTTGTGTTTAAACTTTCCTGTTCAGCTTTTACAGACTAATTGGGGTTGCACTTTACCCTCTGGAACTCTTCTGCTGATTTTGAAGATGACCCTAATTAAATTTAGTTGCCGTGGTGAACTCTTCGCAGGTTATCTTGATCCTGAGCCAGCTTTCAACCTTAAAGTTTGATGAAAGATTATTGAAATGATTCTGAGTTAAGCTCAGAATGACCAAGCTCGTTATAATTAATTTCATGAAAGCAGAAATTATCTTCATTGGCACAGAGCTTTTGCTTGGCCAAATCTTGAATACTAACGCAGTTTTTCTTTCCAAAGAGTTGGCGTCAATTGGTATCGATTGCTATTACCAAACCGTTGTCGGAGACAATAAAGATAGAATAAAAGCTTCATTCAGAGCGGCTTTAGAGAGAGCCGATTTGGTAATAACCACGGGAGGCTTGGGACCAACCAGCGATGATTTAACAATAGAATGTTGGGCCGAGTTTTTTGAAAAGCCGATGATTTTTGACGAAGCTGTTTTGCAAGCCGTAAAAGCCCGCTTCGCGAAAGCCAATAAGATAATGTCGCCTTCCAACACAAAACTGGCTTATAGACCAGAAAGCTCTTTGGTTCTACCAAACCCAGCGGGTTCGGCTCCCGGCATTATTTGGGACGTTACAGAACTTTACCGGGCTACTAGTAAAGCTAAAGGTTTAAATGTAAATTCGAAAAAATTGGTGCTTACTTTCCCGGGGGTGCCGCGAGAGATGCATGCAATGTGGAAAGAGACAGCCATTGATTTTTTGTCTAAAGAAATTCATACAGCAAAAAAACTTTTTTATAAAGAGCTCAAGTTCTTTGGCATCGGAGAATCCTCTCTGGCTGAGCGTTTGCAAAATCTTTTGGATTTAGAAGATCCAACCGTGGCCCCTCTGGTTTCCGAAGGAGAGTGCCGCCTCCGGATTGCAACTAAGGCTCTAAATCAAGAAGAAGCTTTTACGAAAATTGAAAGTATTGAAAAACAAATTCGTGAAAAAGCTCAAGAATTTATTTACGGGCAAGACTCCGATACTCTTGAATCCGTTGTTGGGAAGCTGCTTTTTGAGAAGCAACAAACTCTAGCTGTAGCGGAATCTTGTACTGGGGGCTTAATTAGTAAACGCCTCACCGATATCTCTGGAAGCTCGCGGTACATAAAATTTAATTTGGTTACTTATTCAAATGAAAGTAAACAAAAGTTTTTAAATGTAACTTCTCAATCTTTAGAATCTTTTGGTGCGGTGAGTGAACAAGTGGCTTTAGAAATGGCTGCAGGAATTAAAGAGTTGGCAAAAACAAATTGGGGAATGGCTGTAACTGGAATCGCTGGTACAGAAGGTGGAACTGAAGACAAACCAGTTGGAACAGTTTATTTGGCAATTGTTGGTGAGAATTTTAAAGAAGTAAAAAAATTACAACTCGGCAATCGGAGCCGCTCCGATATTCGTTGGGGAACTGCACAGGAAGCGATTAACTGGATGAGACAAATTTTGTTGTCCGAGAAAAATTAATCAAGTTGAAGATTTAATTTAGTTTAATTATTAAAAGAAACAATAAATTAACATAATGTGATTGATGTCTCCGCAGCCTCTTTCGGTGGGGCTTTGACTTTGGCTTTTAAATTTAAGGAACATACTTCATTTGTAAAAGTCTTCTAGTAAATAAGTTATTCCATTTGCCTTAAGGGGAATTATTAATTAGAGGGATCGAGAGATTTATATGAATCTAAATGTAATAAAAAAGACTATGAGCAACTTTAATTTCACATCAAAAAATCCAAACGAGAACCTAGCTTCTCCTATCGCTATTCAAGGCCCAACTATGATTGATTTGGCAGCGAATCAAAAAGCAATAAAAGTTGTAGAAAAAAAGAATGAAGTCAGGTTAGCCCCTAAGGAATCTGCTGCAACTGTATCTTTCGGTCGAAAGAAAAGAAATGCATCACAACAAACACCAGCTGAGATTGTTTCTGAAGCTTCACAGAAAGCTTATACTCCAAGCGAGCTTATTCAATGCCAAATAAAAATTAATGATGAATCCCAACAATATTTAGAAACACCTTTTGCAAGACAAGTAAACTTAGCTCCTGAAGAGCTTGAAGAGCTTTTACTTTTTGTAGAAGGCGTCGAGCAAAAACGTAAAAAACAAGAAAAAGAACAACAAGAAAAACGTTCATGGCAAATTGCTCAAAAAATCTTTGGACAACAAGGCGGAGCACAGTTTTTAGAAGAAAATAATTTGGTTTTTGCTAACAATGCAGAAACTTCAATTCAGGAATGGTATCAATCTTTAACCATTATGAAAGCTGATCAAGAGCAGGAAGAAGTGTCTCAACCACTTAATTTCTTTAATCCTCAACATTCTTGGATTCTTGAAAATTGGCTTTCACAACAAGCAGTTTCTTGGACAGTAAGAAGATACAACCAAAACAACGATCAGATTGTTTACCAAGTAAGTTACGGTTTTCCAGATCAAACTTTTTTGGATGCCGAAGGTCCAAGCCGAGAAGGTGCAATCATGGCCGTAGCGGAAGATTTAATGGAATAAAATATTAGTTCAAGTTTCTTTACAAGCATTAAGAGAATGTGAAGGTTTTCTTAAATCTATTTCAATTTTTGTCTTTTAATTTATGAAATCCCAGTTACGTTAGTTGGGATTTTTATTATGGTCGGTGCGGTTAAGTTAGTTTTAAATAGTCACAGACATTTTCTTCAAAAAGGGAAAACTCAATCTCAGGTTTTACGCTTGCCTAGAGCCCATGGGGGAGTAACAACTCGGAGTCCTCTTCTTGGAGGATTTATTGTTGATCCAACAGAAACTCTTGTTTTGGAATTTGATCCTCACTGTATACGTGAACCGAAGTTTACAGCGGATGGACCAACTTGTCCAAGACTTGAAGATGAAAGAAATTGGCTTTGTTGCACCTTGGGATTTCCTAGTATTTTTGATTATAGAAGAGATGGTTTATTTAATAGAAAAGCTCCAAGTCAAGAGCTCAACAGAGAATTTCATGAAAAACTCTTTAATTCAATAAAAAATGAATTAGCTATTTATTTTGAGAATACCGAATGGGTGATTCTTGATAGACCCCCAGTACTATTAGGAAACTTTAGAATCCCACAAAAAGAAATAACTGAATTTTATGGTGAAGGTGTTCACATTCCTTTAGAAAAGGCTACTCCAGATTTTTTAGTTGCTGATGATTCGTCAATGTATTTTAATTCGCCGGTTTACGAATTTGAATTGAAATGCTGTGGAAGGGCGGATAAAGAATCAACAGTTGATGTTCATTATGTAAAAGCTAAAGTTTATATGTCGGCTTACGGTGACCAAAGTGGTAATAGAAAACTAACGATAGAAATTATAAAAGATCAACAGGAGTAATTTCCTAAGCCTTAATAAGCGGAAATCCAAGCTCCTCACGCTGTTCTAAATATTTACCCGAAACTTCCTGAGCAAGTTTGCGAATCTTTAAAATGTAAGCTTTTCTTTCGTCCTTGCCGATTGAACCGCGCGCATCCAGGAGGTTAAACAAGTGTGAACATTTTAAAACATTGTCAAAACCTGGCAGAACCAGCTTTTCGTTGAGTGCATCTTGCGCTTCGGCATAACTAAGCTCAAAGCTTTTTAGTAAGCGCTCTATGTTTGCTTTTTCAAAATTGTATGTTGACCATTCAACTTCGGCTTGGTGATAGATGTCTCCGTATTTTACTTTTTCATTCCATTGCAAATCGTAGACGCTGTTTACGTTTTGGAGATACATAGCCAAGCGTTCCAATCCATAAGTTATTTCAACCGTTATGGGCTTTAGCGGTACTCCGCCGGCTTGCTGGAAATAAGTAAATTGGGTAATTTCCATTCCATCGAGCCAAACTTCCCAACCAACTCCCCAAGCACCAAGGGTTGGTGATTCCCAATTATCTTCAACGAAACGGATATCGTGTTCGGTAAAGTTGATTCCAATTTCTTTAAGACTTTGCAAATATTTTTCTTGTATGTCATCTGGCGAGGGCTTCATGATGACTTGGTATTGGAAATAATGTTGAAGGCGGTTTGGATTTTGACCGTAGCGGCCATCGGTGGGCCTGCGGCAGGGTTCAATGCAGGCCATGTTCCAAGGCTCTGGCCCTAAACTTCTTAGAAAAGTGGCCGGGTTCATGGTGCTGGCGCCTTTTTCGGTATCGTATGGCTGTTGGATTACACAACCTTTAGAGGCCCAAAAGGAATTTAATTTTGCTACAAGTTCTTGGAAAGTTAAGGCCATTTATTTCTTTAAATCATGATTAGGAGCTAATAATAGCTTGCTTAAAGCTAAATTCAAACAAAATTTTCAAAAATACATTAATTGGCATTAACACATTTCTAACAGTCGGTTAATAGAAGAGGTCTATACTCTTAAGGTTTAGAAAGTTTAGCAAAAGACTCAATGACATTTAGAGTAAATTCAATTTCTAGGCCACAAGTGTTGAATTCACAGAATTCAAAGAAGTTAAATAGTAAGCATCAGAATGGAAAGCCTGCTGAGATGAATTCTTGGAAAACTGTAAGTAGATGGGGTGCTGGGTTAGGTGTACCTGTTCTTTTTGCGGTTGGCAGTTGTTCTTCGCAACCTCATCAAGCTCTCGAATCAAGACAGGGGCCACCACAATCTTCGCCTGTTCCATCAGCTCAAGTCACAAAGTCACCAGAAACTCAAAGTTCTTCCGGTCAATTAGTTCAAGCTGCACAAACTCAGCCAACTCAATCTTTAGCTTCTGCTTCGCCTCCTCCTATAGAGTTAGTTGCTCCAATAACTCCAAATCCAGAGGGAGCTTATAATTTTTGTGTTGGTTTAGGTCATAAATTACAAATAGACTATTTATCTCGATTTGAATCTCTAAATGTGCAAAATTCAGAGCCAGGAAATCGGAGAGCTCAATTAATTGATTACTTTGGTATATGTGCTTCTTATCTTAGTGAGCTTCCTAAAGACCAAAAAGAACAAGTCTATAAAGCGTT
>JANRMG010000093.1:0-2603 GCA_033761855.1 Candidatus Caenarcanales bacterium | reverse complement strand
TTTAGAGATGAATTCCTCCAAATCAGGTGTGAAATCAACAAAGGGAAGTTCCGAAATACGATCGTTGAAAAAGCTAATTATATTTATTTTCTCATCTTTGGTTTCTAAATCTCTCTCTGAGAGAATTAACTCGTCATAGTTGTCGCTATTAAAATCAAAACGTTGGAAGGTCGAAAAGCTGGTTTTTTTAGAACAGGAATTTAAAGTCGTTTTGTAAATTATGGGCACTCCGTCGTAAGAAAAAATGATGATAATTTCGGGCGTTACATAACTTTCGGGTATATCTTTGGTGGCCTGAGACGAAGGAATGGCTTGGCAAATTCTTCTTTGCGCTTTTTCGGCCAAATCGTCTCCATCAAAATCTATTGGCCATTCTTCTACCGTCTCGCAGACTGGGCAAAAATTGGTTAAGGGTTTGCATTTTTCTTCCATCTGTTTCAGGGAAGATTCTTTGACTTTGCTTATCTCTTGATTTTGCGGATGATTTTGTTCAAAATTAATTTTCGCAAGCGGATCATTAGCCCAAGGATTCACGGAACTTTGTTTGGCTTGTATCCCAGTAGACCCGCAGAGAGCCAAAATTAAATATATAAATATAACTGGTCGAATTAATTTCATTTCAAAAAAATAACAAAAAAAGCACAAAACTATTTAGTATAAAGTCAATTACAACTCATCTTAAGTAAGATCTTAGCTTAAACGGACGGAATCGGCATGTCACAAAATTTGAACCAGTTAGCTTCTTGTATCATCAAAGCCACTTTTTTAGAAGATCAAAAAGTCTTCCGCGAAGTTGAAATCCTGGCAAATAGCTCTTTGGAAGACCTCGCAGGAATTATTATTGAAGCTTATGGATTTACCATGGATCATTCATACAGCTTTTATGACAATCTCTCCAATCCAAGCGAATCTAAAGAGGTTTATGTTTTGGATACTCTTGATGATGTCGAATTGCCTTTCATAAAGCATGTTTCAGAAGTCTCTGTTGGAGAGGTTTTTGTTCTTGGTAAAAAACTTTTATTCATTTTTGATTATGGAGAAGATTGGGAGTTTGAAATTGAATTTTTAAGCAAAATTGAGAATCCAGAAAGTGATAGACTTCCCAAAGTTGTAAAGTCAGTCGGAGATTCTCCAAAGCAGTATGCCGATTATGATGAAGGTACTGGAGATTAACAGAAATTAACTTTATTAAATTTAGTCTCAAGCCTGAAATAGAGAGTAAAGAGCTCATTTGAACCGTTTAAATTACTGATTTGGAGTATGAATCAGTTAATATAGTTAGAGAAAAACAATAAAAAAATTAAGCTATGAATTTTTATAAACCTGTATCAAATCGCCCGGATTTCAACACTATTGAGCAAGAAATTATTAAATTTTGGAAAGGTAAAAACGTTTTTAAAAAGTCTATTGAGCTGAGAGCTGAAGCTGAGGAGTTTATTTTTTATGAGGGTCCGCCTACTGCCAACGGCCGTCCGGGTGTACACCACGTTTTAGCAAGAACATTTAAGGACTTGGTTTGCCGTTACCAAACGATGAAAGGTAAAAAAGTAAAGAGACAAGCTGGCTGGGACGAGCATGGGCTGCCGGTTGAGATTGAAGTTCAAAAGACAAATGACCTCAAGAGTAAAGATGATATTGAGCAAATGGGGATTGGCAAGTTCAATGAGCTTTGTGCCCAATCAACTCAAAAGTATATTGAGGAATGGGAGCAGCTAACCGAGCGGATGGCCTATTGGGTTGACTTCGCTGATGCCTATCGGACAAGTGATCCCAAGTACATAGAGCGTGTTTGGGGAATTTTAAAGCAACTCTTTGATGCGGGGCTTTTATACAAAGGTTTTAAGATTGTGCCTTGGGCCTGCGACTCTGGGACAGTTGTTTCGCAAGCGGAAGTTGCTTTAGGTTACAAAGATGTGATCGATGAGACGGCTTATGTTAAGTTTCAGTTGACTGATGAATCGGCTAAAAAAATCCTGAAACAAGTTCAGGATGACAGAAACATATCTTTGGAAGAAGCACCAGTTTACATGCTTGCTTGGACGACCACTCCGTGGACCTTGCCATCCAATATGGCTTTAGCAGTTGGGCCTGATATTGAGTATGTTGTTTGTCGAAGAAAACCCCTCATCCTTAGCCTTTCTCCCACAGGCGGCGAGGGGTTGGGTGTGAGGTCCGAATACATTGTCCTAAGTAAAAAACGCTGGAAAGCAGTTTTAGGAGAGAGTGAATGGGAGCTTGTTGGTGGATTGAAGGGTAGCCAAATCCTTTATTCAGATCTACCTAATAATATTGAAGTGTCCCCTCACCCATCATTTGGGGATCGCTTTATTATGACCAATAAAGAATCGGTTTCTAATTCAGCTCCATTACAAGTTTCTTATTTCCCAGAAGGTACACCACAATGTATAAATGAAGAAAATAATAAATATAGATTAGCCAAAGAGTTTTTCCAGGGTATAAGTTTTATTAGCAAGAATATACAGTTCCAAAACGACAGCAAAAATTCACCCAAAGAAGTTGAAAGTAAAACATTTTTTTTAACTTCAGAAAATAATCGCTTGATACATTTTGCCGCTGAGTTCCCAATGAAAGAAGGAAAACCA
>JANRMG010000092.1:0-18181 GCA_033761855.1 Candidatus Caenarcanales bacterium | reverse complement strand
ATTTAAAAGATTTCCTGGCACTGATATATCTGATATTGATTTAGATGAGAATTTCTCGGTAAGTGTGAAAGCGGGACATTATTTCAAACATGCTCCATTCTTAGGAATAGAAGGTGAACTCAATTACTCTAAGCCAGATTTTAAGGATCAAGTACTTACTTTTAAGAATGCTGCTTTTCCAGGTCCAATCCAATTGAGAAAACTCTCGGCCGATGTTCATGACATTGGTTTAGCTGTAAGTTTAATGGCCAGATCCCGTAAATTTAAACACTTTAATCCTTATGTTGGTGTTGGCCCTAATGTTCATTACTTTATTGTAAGAGGTACAGGGGATGCAGCAGTGGGCCCTGGTGCTCCAATTCTTCCTGCTCTCGACGGGGATGACATTAAACAAGATAAAATTTCCGTTGGAATTCAAGCAAAAGCGGGTGTAAGAATCCCAGTAACAGAGCATTTTGCGTTTGATGTTGAATACAAATTCAACGTTGCTCCTGTTCAAATGGGCGAATTCAGGAATTTAGAAGGTTACAAAGGAGACTTTACCTCTCATCAAGTAATGGCAGGATTAACTTATGTTTTTGGAGAAAAGCATTAGTCGCAGTATTTAAGCGACTAAACGTTCATAATTTTTCTTCAAGTACTCTTTAAATCTTCCTGAAAGGTCGTTTCTCATGAGCCCATACTCAATAATGGTTGTGAGATAACCGAAGGGTGCACCAACATCGTGTCTGGTTCCTTCGAATTCCAGCGCGGCAACTTTGCCTTCGGCAGCCAAAAAGTTTAATGGCTCAGTTTGAGAAATTTCGCGCTTATTTGGATCTCCTTGCACTTTATCTAATGCATCAAAGATGTCGGGAGTGTAAAGGTAACGTCCAAAAGAAACCACTTTACTGGGCTCAGTACCTTTTGGAGGTTTTTCTACGAGTTTTGTTACGTTGTAAATATTGTCTTCGGCCTTCGAGTATGCAATAACACCGTAACGAGAAACATCTTCGTCAGGCAGCTCTCTGACAGTCAATATTGTTTTTCCGGTTTTTTGATATGCATCAATTAACTGCTTTGAACAAGGAGTTTGGCTAAAAATTAAATCGTCAGGATAAGCAACAACAAAGGGAGAGTTCCCACAAAATGATTTGCAAAGTCCAAGAGCATCAGCTGTTCCTTTCATTTCGCGTTGGCGCACAAAGTGAAAATTAGCATTCAGAGGGGCAATCTTGGTTAGTTTCTTTTCATCTCCCTCTTGTTGAAGTATGCTTTCAAGCTCCATTTCGTGGTCTAGGTAATCTTCTAAGACTTTTTTTCGACGAGAGGTAATAATCAAAATGTCTTGAATGCCCGAGTCTAAAAATTCTTTAACTGTGAAGTCAATCGCTGGAACATCGATTAAGGGGAACAATTCTTTGGGAACTGTTTTAGAAGCTGGAAGGAAACGGGTACCGTAGCCAGCGGCAAAAATAACACCTTTAATTTTGGATTTAGAATTGCCCATGAATTGTGACTCTAAGACTTGTCGACTTTTTAATTTTAAAACATTTTCTAAATAAAAAAGAAAAAACCTCAACTCGTAAATTTTATTTAATGAGTTGAGGTTTGATTGTAAGGTTAAAGCAATAAAACTTTTTATTTATTAAACTTTTGCTTTTTTTGTTACTCTTCTACGGATTTTTTCTTCTTTGATTTTGCTTTTTTGAGGAAAGATTTTTTTTCTATTTGCTTCTCTTGGGATACGTTAGCAGCTGGTTTAGACTCTTCAACTTTTGGAGCTGGATTTGAGTAACCAGAAATTGGCTGCTGTTGAGGAGCAGGCTGGGCAACTGGTGTTGACAAAGCACTAGGAGCTTCTTCAACTGTATCTTCAGCCTTTACGCTTGTTAAAGAAGCGCTAAAAACAATTAATCCGCAAACTCCGAGAGAAAGAATTTTCTTAATCATATTTATGAAAACCTCTTAGGAAAAACTAAAATAAATTAAGAATAAAAAACAAAATATCGTTCAATCGAGAAAATTACAGCAGATAGAACAAAATATTTCATTTGATATTCAAGCTTCGATTTTAGTCAAAAACTCTTTCTTACATTGCAAGAAGGAGGTTCTTATAGAGTAAGTAAACAGCAAAAAATTTTGGAAAGCGGGAACTTTTAATTAATTGTATTTTTTATAGACTTTAAAAGCTCTTTAGCTTGGCTAAACTTATTTTCTTCAAACAATTTAACTAGTGCACTGCCAATAACCACTCCATCGGCGCCTTGATTTATAGCTGCTTGCGCAGATTCTGGACTGCTTATTCCAAAGCCTATTACCACTGGAATAGAGGGATTAGTTTGGCGAATTTGCTGAACAATTTGTTGTAAATTTTGTTCAACTTTGCCTCTAACACCAGTGACCCCTGTAACCGAAACTAAATAAATAAATTCTTTGCTAAGTTCTGTAATTCGCTTTATCCTCTCGGGAGTGCTGGTTGGTGCCACCAAAAAGATTAAACTCAGGCCATTGCGCTCACATAAGTTTTTTAAGTCCTCCGCCTCTTCGAGTGGAAGATCAGGCACAAGAATTGCCTTGCCGCCAAGCTCTTTCCATTCCTTGCATACTCTTTGCTGTCCGAATCTAAGAATGGGATTAAGATAACTAAAAAGGACTAAATTATTTTTATGTTTAATTTTATGGTTCTTAAGCTGCTCAAAAAGAACTTCGATATTCATGCCATTGTTTAAAGCTCTGTGTGAGGCAGCTTGAATAACAGGACCATCGGCAAGAGCATCAGAATGTGGTAAGCCAACTTCGATATAATCAGAATATTCATTCAATAGCTCAATTAGCTGAGTTGTCGAAGTAAGCTCTGGATTGCCGGCAGTGAAAAAAGGAATTAAAAGTTTTTTCTTATTGTTCATCAACGCTTTATTTTAGCGTTTAAATTTGAGAGAGACTAATTATTAACCAATGGTGCGGATTTTTAAAAGACAGAGAAACAGGTGAAGGTAAGAGATCTAGGAAAAACAAAAGCTTAATTTCTGAGAAATTTTGAAAGGGAGGTTACAAGGGGCTTACCGCCAGCCCCTTGCATCCCCGCTCCCGGGTCGCGGCGACCCGAACCCTCTATTTTTCTGGAGGTGCACCCGTACAATGCGCCTTCCAGAATCAGGATTCTTAACGGCGCATTTCTTTGATACTAGTCACTTTTTGTATTATGTCAAACACGCACCATTAATTATTAATGTCTAACATGCTCTTCAATCCTAAGAACGATATCTTCCAAATTTTCTCTTTCATCTTCGGTTAGCTTTTGCATGTGAGGTAAAGAGCCAATCCTAAAATAGTGGGCAATTAGTTTTAAAGCTGGATGAACGTCTTTCTTGAGGTCTTCTTTGATTGACTGAATCTCTGACTTGATTGATTCAATCTCTTGAACGAGGTGAGTAAAACTTTCTGACATAGGTAAGCCTTTAAAAACATATTTAATAAAAAGACTGTCTATCCTCTTTGAAGGTTTCCTAAATTTGGAATAAAAGCAATAATTCTCGTAAGATATAACCAAGCATCTCTTCCCTACCTTCTGGGCTAATGATTACTAAGCAGCTCCAAGATAAGCTAAATGAATTTAAAAACAATCCTAAAAATTCAAAATATTTTAATTTACTAAATCGCTTTTTGGATAGTTTGTTGGTGCTCTTTGGAGTTGCTTTGCTCACTTTTTTAATCGTTCGGATTGATGTTCAGGTGAGTGAAATAAGACTCTTTGGTATTTTAGTTTTTGTGTTTGTTTCTTTAATTGTGGCTTATTTTAGGTTGCTTCAAAACAATATATATTTCCTGGGTATTTTATTTTTATTTGCAATAATCTTTTGGCCCATTCAATCTATTTTTCCCTCCCTCAAAGTGTCTTCAGGCAATCCATTAGAGATTTTTTGGAAGTTATTTCTTTTTCCGCTTTCCTGGATATTTTTACTTCTTGCTTATACTTTACGTTCATACTTTACCAAGTCAAAAATATTATTATCCATACTTGGCTTCTGTGTTCTACTGGGCTTAGGCGTTTGGGGTGTTGGCAAATTGCCCCCACCAATTTTAAAGAAAGAAGCAAAATATGTCTTTAAAAAACCAATTACTATCAAGGCTGGAGACCCTCTAGCGGATTTACGGCTCAATCCATCAATTCATCCAGAAGCTCTAAAGCGAGAAGAGGCAAGATTAGGGTTGGATAAGCCTCTTTATAAACAGTTTTTACTTTGGCTGGATGGAATTTTGGTGAGGTGGGATTTTGGTTTAACCCAGCAAGGAGAGCCTGTAGTCGATGCGATTAAAAAACCTTTGATTAATACTTTGATTTTGAATATTTTTGTTTTGGTTTTTACTTGGATTTTGGCTGTCCCCGCTGGAATGATTGCGGCCATAAATCGTGGCAATTGGATTGACCGCTTATTACTTACATTTTCTTCTTTAAGTATTACCACTCCAGCTTTCTTGCTTACAATTTTTGTTTTGTCTTTTGCGGTTAAGTTTGGGATGGGCAAAGTGGGAGGCCTAACCAGCGTTGATTTTGACACCTTAAGTTTGCCCGCCAAGATTTTAGATTTTATAGGGCACTTAATGCTACCGGTCGCGATTATGACCTTTGTGAGTCTTGGCGGTTTGATAAGGCAGATGAGAGGAAACTTGCTGGATGTCTTTAACGAAGACTTTATTAAATCAGCCCGCGCAAGGGGGATTCCTGAGAACAAAATTCTTTGGGGTCATGCTTTCCAAAATGCGGTCAATCCATTAATTACTCTTTTAGGATTCGAGTTTGCCGCTCTCGTTTCTGGAGCGGCTCTTACCGAAATGATTTTAGCTTATCCGGGAATAGGAGCCTTAACCCTTGAGGCAGCCAAGAAGTTAGACATCAATTTGATAATGTTTAATCTTTTGATTGGAACTATTATGTTGATGCTCGGCAATGCCCTCGCAGACTTGCTTCTGAGAAAAGTCGATCCGCGCACCCGTTGAATGGTTTAAATCAAACAAATTAATTCTTTTGTTGAGACCAATCTTAAGGGGTATGAGTTGATTGTCACTAAATTCAATCTCTCATACTCGTGGCTAATTATATTTTTGACCCCAACTTCCAGACTTTAAGTTTGGAAAGCAAAGTAGTTACTGGTCTCGGAAGAATCTCTGAGGCTTTTAGATTGGTGCTACTTCGTGAAGCTCAAACCTCTAATCTGACGCCTGTCCAGATTCAGATTTTGGTTTTTATGAAGTTTCATAATAATGTCGCGACTAATATTCATGCTTTGTCTGATGAATTAAATTTACCTTTAATCGATATTTACAATGAGGCTAGTGATTTAATCGACAAATCGCTAATAGCAAAAAAAGAAATTGGGGATAATCACCAGAATGTGACTTTTTCACTCACTGCAAGAGGCAAAATGGCGGCTACAAAGCTTTCACTTTATGCAGACAAAATTTTGAGCCAAGTTTCAAATTTTCAAAAAGACGACTTGGAAAAATTCTACGGTTATATTTTAAATCTCATTCTGGAGCTCCAGAAGAATGATTTGCTATCAATGAATAGAATGTGTCTTTGCTGTAAACACTTTTCTGAAAATGAAGAGAAATATTCTTGTACCTTGCTTGAAAAAGAGCTTGAATTCAAAGAATTGAGAATTGATTGTGCTGAGCATCAACCCTTAAATCCTTATGAAGAAAAACTAAAATCTAAGCAAAGAGGGTTTTATTAAAAAATTTCTTCCATAAAAATGCTGTGTTCGCGCCCTGGACCAGTACTCACTATGCTTACTGGAACTTCAAGCATTTCGCTTATCAGGTTTACATAATTTTTTGCACCAGCTGGCAATTCATTCCAGTCTTTGCCTTTGTGGGTGTTGGATTTCCAGCCCGGGAAGGTCTGAAAGATAGGATTGTATTGTGCCAAAACAAAGGAGCTGGCGTGAGGTAAGTCCTGGAGGGTCTCTCCGGTTTCTTTGTGAACATAGGCAACGCAGATGTTTATTTCATCGAAGGAGTCTAAGGTGTCTAATTTTGTTAAAGCAATCCCTGTAAAGGAGTTTACTCTTACAGCGTAGCGAGCAAGGACAGCATCGAACCAACCGACTCTTCTCATGCGTCCAGTGGTTGTTCCAAATTCGGCCCATTGGGTTCCGTCTTGTCTTAGTTTGCCAGCTTCTTCGGTGTCTTTGTCTAGCTCCGAAGGAAAAGGACCGTCCCCGACACGAGTGGAAAAGCATTTAAAAACACCGAGGGCTTTGTCAATCGAAGTTGGACCAACACCTGCGCCAATACAGGCACCGCCAGAAACAGGTGTCGAGCTGGTTACGTAGGGATAAGTTCCAAAGGTAATATCTAAAAGAGTTCCCTGAGCACCTTCAAACAATATGTTTTTCTTTTCTTTCCTCGCCCGGTAGAGCTCATTAACAGTGTCAGACAAAAAGGGTTTGAAAAACTCTCCGAATTGTAAATAATCTTTTAAAACTTCTTCAAGAACATACTCAGGAAGATCGTGAATTTTTTGTAAAGTTTGGTTTTGCTTTGGAAGGATTTTTTCGAGCTTATTTCTTAAAGAGCTCTCGGAAATTAAATCGTACATTTGTATTCCGAGTCTTTTAGCTTTGTCTGTGTAAGTTGGACCAATCCCTCTTCCGGTGGAGCCTACTGTATCTGTAGCTTTATCTAGTGCAATATGCCAAGGCATTGTGACATGCGCTAGAGAAGAAATTCTTAAGCCTTCTAAATTTATTTTCTTTTCGCGCAATTCGGTAATTTCTTTAATTAAAAAGCTTGGTTCAATAACTGTTCCAGGACCTATAATGCATACTTTACCGGGAAACAAAATGCCCGAAGGAATTAAATGGAATTTAAAAAGTCCATCTTCGGTGGAAACTGTATGTCCCGCATTGGCTCCGCCTTGATACCTAACAATGTAATCAGCTTTTCTAGAGAGCAAATCGGTGATTTTAGCTTTTCCCTCGTCTCCCCATTGGCCACCGGAAATTACAGCACTTACCATTAAATTTATGTCCTGAATATTTAAGTTGAAAACCTAATATTTATAACCTTGTATAGGCATTTTTGCAAAATTTCCTAAGAGTTTCTCCTTGATCTTTGGAATCTCTTTCCTTGTCAAGGTTTTGGAGACTACAGAATACAAGTAGTAGAAAATTAAGTTCTTAGTCTTACACATTTATACAATTAAGTTGGGAACTTCTAATCTATTTCTAACTTCATGAGTTGTTTAAGGGTTTTCTCTATTGGGCTTAATAAATTTATCAAAACAATTTGGGTCAAAAACAATTTAAGACAAACTGTTAATTCTTGTTAGCAAGTGCAAATTGTTGTAACGTTACATAAAGTTTTTAGACTGGGGCGGTAAATTCGATGAACTGTAATTTAATGAAAAACACCAAAAATCATTCAAAGAAAAATTTAAGGAAGCCTTTCCAATTTGGTTTTTTGGCTTATTTATCTTTATTATCTTTAAGTTTTTCATTAAACCCCCAAACGCAACAAAAAGTGCAAGCTGATCCATATAGTAGTGCTTATGGTCCGCAAGCAGTAATGAGTCCTGCCACTACTTCTTCTTTAAATATTGGTAATTCTGCTCCCAATGCTTCTACCAGTACTTATAATCCAGGTAATGGAGTTTACTTAACCGGACAATCTGCCCTCAGTCCAACTGTAAATCCAACTTTAGCTCCTTCTATGGCTATGGGCCCAGGTATGCCATCATCCTACCCTTCAGGAATGGCTGCAAGTCCCTATTACGCTCAGCCTCAATCAATGCCTTCTATGGGAATGATGCCAAATTCAATGCCACAGGGTTATCAGTCGCCCTATGCTTCTCAAATGCCTTCAGCCGCTCCTGGTTATTCACCTTCGCCTTATGCAAATGCTAATACTTATGAGGCTTACAAACCAACTTATGGAAATCCAGCCCAAATGGTGCAACGCAACAGTTCATCCTATATGGCAGAAGATCTTCCATACAGAAACAAGCCTCAAGTTGTGCTCAATCCAAATTCAATGACAGGAATGCAACAAGGTTCTAAACCCAGTGATGCAATTTCAGGAATTTTGAATGGACCCAGACAAACCCAATCCAAAGGGATTCCTGGAACTAACTGGTTAGGAAAGGTCTTCCGTAAAGATGCTACTGTTGCTGCTCAACCAGCTCAGCCAATGGCTCCAATTCAAAACACACCCTCTATGTCTAAGCCTTCTAGATGGTAATTAAACTTTTAGATTTCTAATTAAATCTAATTTTCTTTTCTGAAATTTAATCTTTTAGTGAGGGTAAAATTTCCCTCTTCATTATTCTGGGGCTTGCAGAAAAGAAAAGCCTTTGTTTATTGCGGGAATGTTATTAAAGAATGAACATTTTGTGCATTAGTTTTATCAATATGTCTGGGAAAGATTGATGTCCAGATATAAATATTATTTATTTCAAGAAATATTACTTGAAGCATAAGGAACTGAAGCTCCTGAATTAATTTGCTGATGTTCTTTGCCTGTGTTTCTCATATTAAACCATTGGATAATAGAACGCGCCAAACGAAGAGGACTGTGTCTGCCGTTAGCTTCTTGGAGCTTGGAACGAATGACCACCTCAACACTTTGAGTGGTTATTTTGTCGAGGTTAACTTGAATTGGATTTCCTTTTTCAAGATTCCAGCTTTCTGGGGCATTAACCAAAATGGCATCTATGATTTTGGCGTTTGCATGCTGTTCGATAGTGTTTAAAAAATCATATGCCGTATAATTTCTGGTTTCTCTGTCCTGGACGAGATTACAAACGTAAAGAACTTTGGCTTTACTCTTCTTGATGGCGTTTACAATTTCGGCAAACAATAGATTTGGAATAATTGATGTATAAAGGCTTCCAGGGCCAAGAATAATTAATTCAGCTTCCTTAATGGCTTCTATCGATTCGGGAAGAGGTGGGGGAAGTTCTTCTGCGTAAACTCTTTTGATTCTTCCCTCTGAATCGGGAATCTTGGATTCACCCTCTATAATTGTGCCATCTTCAAGTTCAGCTTTTAAATGAATTGCTTGATCGGCAGAGGGTAGAACCTTTCCAACAGTTCTTAAAATCCTTGTAGCTACTAATGTTGCCTTGGCCATATCGCCGCTTATATCACAGAGAGCCGCAAGAAATAAATTGCCTAAACTATGTCCTTTAAGGCTGCCTTCGGTAAAACGGTACTGAAAGAGAGAAGTGGTAACTTCTTCTTCGTCTGAAAGAGCAACTATGCAGTTTCTGATGTCGCCTGGAGGAACCACTTTGAGTTCTTCCCTCAAGCGTCCTGAGCTGCCACCGTCGTCGCCAACGGTAACAATGGCTGTAATGTTGGTGGAATAGTTTTTAATTCCACGGAGTAATGTTGAAAGACCAGTTCCACCACCGATAGCCACAATCTTTGGGCCGTGTCCTCTGCGGCTCGCACGTTCCAGAGCCTGCAATACGGATTGGCTGGGATCTTTGCTGCTCATGGACGGTGATTCGCGGATGGTTACATCGATAACTGTTTTGAGAGTAGAAACGATTGCCGCAATTACAATTACTGCTCCAAAGCCTAAGATGATGGGACCGCTTATTTGTGCAGGTACAAGATCTGCTATCCATCTAAGTAATTTCCAAGCCAGATTGCTAAGTTGAGTTAAAGGTCTAAGTTCGAGTAGGAGAGCGATTCCAAAGATTATAAAAGTTATTCCAATCCCGAATATGAGTATCCACCGCTTTATTCCGGGGAGCAGATATTTATTGGATAAATTAATTTGTCTAAGTTTGAACACTAACTTTTTGAATACTAACTAAAAGTACAGTTGAGAACTTCTGAATCAAAATAAGAATATTAATTAAAATTATCAATCTATGAGTATAAATCCGATTCCCAAATATTTGTTTTAAATAACTATTGACTATTCAGAATTGGCTTTAAATAAGCAAAATTAACATAATTATAAACTCTTGGATCCCTTAGATAAGCCTAAACAAAGCAGAGTCAAAGAGTAACAAATACACCCACTTAGATAAACAAAATTAATTCCAAAACTTAAGGCTAAAACAACAGCCAAGACTGAACCCAAAACCGAAGTTGCACCGTTAATTCCCCAGAACCAGGGTAAAAGGTTGCTTCCCTCTTTGGAGGCGAGCTTTATGCCAACTGGAAAAGCCAAACCTAGAGATAACCCGAGTGGGAATAAAACACAAATGGAACAAGCAATTTTGGCCCAAGATGGATAACTGGCGATTGCCGAGAACATGAGGCTAGATAAAATTCCAAGCACAGAGACGGCGGCAAAGATACTTAGCAAAACTTTTTTGTAATTTGTTGCTTCTAAATTTTCACTCTTGAGGATATATTGTTGGCATAAATGGCTTCCAAGGCCACAAGACAAAAGCAGAGTAAATAAAACCACAATTAAACTGTAAGTTGGGTGTCCCAAAAAGATCGAAAGTCTTTGAAGTAAGGAAACTTCGATTAACATGAAGCCAAGGCCAATTAGCCCAAAATAAGCCGAAATTGGCCAGAGTTTTACTATTAGTTTTTTCTCTGACGAGAGCCAGGCTGGGAGCAAAATAAAAGCTAAAGACAAAAGAGTAACGGCCACTAACAGCTTACCAAGGGTTGCTACGGCCACTACATTTATGCTGTTCATCCCCTGCCTTAAGAGTTTTGTATTAAAAGCATCTTTAAACTTAATCATTTGGAAAAAGAAAGGTTTGTTGTCGCTTGGAGCTGAGATATTGAAGGCAAAGTTTTTAACAATCTCCTGGCGGGTTTCCCATCCCTCTGCGATTTGAGAGAAGGTTTTATCCTTTGAATAAGTTGGAGTAAGTATGGCCTGGAAACCGTGTTCAAAAGCGGTTTGCTCAGCTTTATTTAATATTTCTTGGTTAAGCGTTTTTTTGCTGAGGACCAAAGTTGCCAAACCATGGTCCTTTAGAACCCATCGACGGTTGATTGGGTTGTTGTAAATTAAAATATGTTTTCTTGGCTCTTTAATTCCTGCTTGTTCTAAGCTTTGAATGGCCAAAGACAATAAACGATAAACTTCTACCGGATTTTCGTTAAAGAACCATCTCGAATAGCTGATGTAACCATCTGGTTCTAAATGTTTGATAAAAGTTGTCCAGGCATCGACCGTGTAGAGTGAATTTTCTGACAGCGCAAAAGCTCCGGCAGAACTGGCAGCCCAAGTATCTATGAGCGAAACTTGAATTATGTTGAATTTATCTTTGGATGATGAAACATAGCTTCTGGCTTCATCGTTGACAATTTTTACATTTGGATATTTGTCCAAATGTCCTGTGTAATCACCAAAGATTTTAAAAGTTGAATTGTAAATATTTTGGTTTAGCTCAACACCGGTAACAGACTTTTGCTTGAATAGAAGAGCCGAAAGAACATCCTTGCCCCCTCCAACACCGATAGCCAATACTTTGGCATTTGGCTTCAAATGGTGGGCAAAATTGGAGATGTCGTATTTCAAAAATTCTACTTTGTTAAAATCACCATCAAAATTAAAAAGTGGAGTGGCCGCTCCAGAGTCAATATCGAGAGCCAGAAACTTTGCACTATCCTTTCCAGGATACTCTGCGCTTATATAACTTTCGGGGAGGTATTGCTCTTTGTCTGGGTCACCCATAACGCGGATACGAGAAAAAGAGTTCCATTTTTCGTAAATTGCTGGTGGCTCTTGATGCCCTTTGGACCACTTAAGACGAAAGACTGAGTTGTAATCTCCTTTCGCTTGCGAGATTAGGAAGCCCGTTGCAACTAGGATGCTCAAAATTGCAAAGGCAGTTACACTTTTGCGAGATTGTCCAAAAGCATAAATTAAAGCTCCGATTCCGGCTACCAAAGAGGCACAAATGACGGCTCCGATTCCATTTGTAAATTTATAAATAAAAATAATTGCCAAACATCCGAAAGAAGCGCCAATTAAATCAGCAGCGTAGATCTTGCCTACCCTTTGTGGGAAGCGCGTCAAGCTGAGGCAAATTACAACTCCGCTAAAAATAAATGGCAGCGAAATGGCCAAGTAAGTAGAAGTTAAAGACCAAAATCCTTGATCCAGAGCCTGAGGAAAATTGATGTGAAACAAAAGTGATGGAACAACCGACAGAGAGAACAAACCCGAAAACAAAACCAGGGACTTTAGAGTATCTTCTTGTTTAAAAAATTTATTAAATACATAAACAATTGAGGCTCCGAAAGACATTCCAAACATGGCTACCGAGATTGCAAGAAAAGCAAAGTGATAGTACATGGTAACGCTAAAAATTCTTGTTAGAAGTGTCTCATACATTAAAGTGGCGAGAGCAATACAAAAAATTCCGCTGCTGACTAAAAATATTTTTTTATCTTCAGGATTTTTATTTTTTTCTGTATTTGTTTGAATCTCATCTCTAGTAGCTTCTGAAGAGGGTGTCATTTGGAATAAATTTTAAAACTATTGTTAAATAAAACATTCCCTTTTTCATCACCCCCTAACCCCCTTTAAAGGGGGAATTCAAATATCTTTAACTCTTTCCGACTAGAGCATATTTTCAGCGTCTTTGATTTGTTGGATGGATTCTTCGAGTTCAGAGATTTCTTGTTGCAATCTTTCCAAATTTGATCTCATTTCGTTTTTAACCTCCTCTGGAGCGTTATTAAAGAAACCAGGGTTTTTGTAGCGAGCTTCTAGTTTGGTTTTTTCTTCAATGCATTTATCCAAATCCTTTTGTAAAATATGCTCGCGTTCCTTGAGGTTGACGTTGTCTGGGACTAGGATTTTAATTGATGAACTTTCTATTAGTTCAATGGTTTTTAAGAGCTGAATTGGTTTACGAATGACTCTTAAATTTTTATGAACACTGCTTAATAACGGTTCATCGATTCCAAGAAATTCTTTTGACTTTGCAATTGAGTACCAGGTTCTGTGTAATAAGGAGGTATCAATAAAGACTTGATCTGTTGAATGAGTTTTGCTTTCAAACTTAACTTGTAGCTCGTGGCTTGGTGCCAATCCAAGAGTTTTTTGACGGACTGAACGAATGGTTTCTACAATTTTCTGTCCGTTATAAATTTTAAGATTTGAGCTTTCAATTTTTGTTTTTAACTCTTCGTCTAAAACAGCCGCCTCTGGATATGGTTGTTTTGCTATTCCTTCTTTAGAGCCCGTTAATGACTGCCATAATTCTTCGCTGACAAAAGGCGTTATTGGATGCAGTGCTCGAAGAACTTGTTCAAGAATGTAGAAGAGGGTTTGTTGGGTCACCCCCCAGCCCCCTTGACAGGGGGAGCTAATACTTTCTTTTCTTGATTGAATTACCTTGGAAAATGTTTTTTGAACTTTGTCAATTTGATTTAAAACTTCATCATTTGTGAATCTTATTATTTCGATTCCGATTGAATTTAAGAATTTGGTTCTTTCTTGATCATATTCTTTTTGGTTTGCATGTACTTCACCATCTACTTCAATTCCTAAGAGCAGTTCAGAGCAGTAGAAATCAAGAATGAAATTACCGACAGCTTTTTGTCTGGTAAATTTACAACCTGTTTGAGAATTTCTTAAGACTTCGTTCCAAAGCTTTTCTTCAGCTGCTGTTGGATTCTTGCGCATATTTCTCGCTGATTCCAACAACTGGACATTTGTCTTCAGCTCACCAGTTTCAAAGAGTGCTTCTTCAGGAACTACTTTATTCCCCCTGTCAAGGGGGTTAGGGGGTGATTCCAACTTTGCTAACTCTAAATACCAATCACAAAAATCATTCCAAACAAAATCTTCCAAAACTTTGCCGTATTCCGTAAAACGATAATTAGCTAAATGCTCGTGGGCTTGCCTCAAAACTTCGTTCCAGCGGCTTATTATCCAAATATTGGCTGTGTTTTGAGAGATGTTTTCTTCACTAGTTAAGGTTGAAAGAATTTCTAATGTTGATTTATTGATATCCCAAAAAGTTTGAAGACCTCTTAGGCTCCCCCTGTCAAGGGGGTTGGGGGGTGAGGTATTCTGAATAACAAACTTGGTCGCATTCCACAATTTATTTATGAATCTTCGCTTCTGTTCGATAACTGGCGAAGTCCAAATCTGATTTCCGTTTTCGTCTTTTTCTCTTTTGCCGGGGAAGCGAGTGTCTTGGTTGGCAAAGATTCCCACAGAGCAGTACCAGAGTCGGCTTGCATCGGCGCCATATTTGTTCACCAACTCAATTGGGTCTATGGCATTCCCTTTGGATTTGCTCATGCGCTTTCCATCAGGAGTTTGAATGACCGGATGAATTAAGATATTGGTAAAGGGAAGCCTATCGGTTAAGTTGATTGAGCTGTAAATCATCCTCGAGACCCAAAGATTAATAATTTCCCGGGCCGTAATCAAAACCGAAGTCCAGGGTTTGGGTTTGTTCCCCTCTCCACTTTTAGGGAGAGGGGCTAGGGGAGAGGGGCTTACGGGCCAACCCTGCGCAGCAAAAGGCCAAAGGGCTGAGCTAAACCAAGTGTCCAAAACATCGGTTTCTTTTGTATAGCCAGCTTTTTGTAAAAGCTCTTCTAAAGCGGGATCTTCAGCTAGAGTAACAACCTGCACAGAATCAGCTGAATACTGGAAAACATATTCATTCTTACCCTTGCTTCCAACAACCAAGGTTGAATGCCTCCGGTCGCTGGTTAGTTTGGTTGTATAGCCTGCTTCTTTAACAATAAATTTAAATTCGTTAGCCAATCTCTCGTGTTCTTGCTCGGAGAGTGCTGGATTCTGAAGAACCTCTTCGGTTAGCTTTTTTGACCAAACAGGAACAGGGTGCCCCCACCAAAGCTGGCGACTAATGCACCAATCCTGAATATTCTCTAGCCAATCTAAATAAGTTTTTCCATAACGTTCGGGATGGAATTTAACTTGGTTTTCTTTAAGCGCATCAATAGCGAGTTTTGCCAGAGGCTTCATGTAAACAAACCACTGAGGCGATAAAAATGGCTCAATCACAGTTCCGCAACGGTCATGCAGGGCGGCGGCTGTGGAATACTTTTCTTCTTCGAGCATTAATTCTTGCTCCTGAAGTTTTTGAATAGTTGACTCGCGGGCCTTGAAGCGCTCTTTGCTATGCAAGTCGGCCGGAATAAACTCTAAAGGAAGCAGATGGGCTTTTTCGTTGAAAATATTAATTTGCTCAAGTTCAAAAGTTTTATCAGCTTTGCTATTCCAGGTTTTGGCAATTTCTTGGTCGTTAAAATCGTGGGCTGGTGTAATTTTTAAAGCACCCGTTCCGAAGTCTGTGAGAACGGCATCGCTTGTGATGACAGGGATTTGCTTGCCAGTCAGCGGTAGTTCCACCAAAACTTTTTTGCCAGTTTTTATTTTGTCACTTAGCTCTTTGTATCTTTCGTCATTGGGGTTAATTGCAACGGCTACATCTCCGAACAGTGTCTCTGGGCGGCTGGTAGCGACAATCAACTCAGTTAAGTCACCAATGGCTTCGACAAGTTTGTATTTTATTTTGTAAAGCTTTCCGTTTCTATCTTCGTGGACAACCTCCAAATCAGAGATGCTGGTTAGGCAGTGCGGGCACCAATTGATGAGGCGGGTACCTTTGTAAATTAGTCCTTGTTTAAAGTATTCAAAAAAGCTCTTGCGAACGGCTTCTACATAATCTTCGTCGAGAGTAAATTTGCTCTTGCTCCAATCGGGCGAAAACCCAAGAAGCCTCATTTGGTCTTCGATTCGGCCTAAATGTTTTTTTGTCCATTCCCAAACTTTTTTTTCAAACTCATCGCGGCCGAGGTCGTATTTTGTTTTGCCTTCTTTAGCTAATTGTTTTTCTACAACAATTTGGGTTCCAATTCCCGCATGGTCACAGCCAATTTGCCAATGTACCTTTTTGCCTTTCATGCGATGGTAGCGAATTAAAATATCTTGCAGCGTGTCATTCAAAGCGTGCCCCATGTGCAGTTCGCCGGTAACGTTGGGTGGGGGCAATGCAATAGCAAAATCAGCCGAAAGAGGATCGGTGACTTCATTGATTTTATTTTTCTCCCAAATCTCTCTCCACTTGGGTTCTATCGTTGATGGTTCGTAGGATTTTGCTAGACGCTCTGAAGATTCTGTAGATTCGCTCATAAAAATTGTTACAACTCGAAACTCTTTATATTAACTTAATGGGTTTATCAAGACTAGTTGCTAAGATTTTAGATCCTGAACAAAAAAGAATTTTTTATTTTTTAAAAATTATTAATTTGCGAAATCCCTTATTCATTCAATTAAACCAATGCTTGTTACTCCGACAGCATTTCCTGGAAATAGAAATCCGCTCAGAAATTTTTCGGGTTTTAAACAAAACGTTTCTGAAAAGTTAGGTTCGTTAAGAAAATCTTTGGCACAGGTTACTCCACAGGCTCAGGGTGTTGCAAAAAAAGCTAGAGAAATAGGTTTCAAAACTCTTGGGTTTGGTGGATTGATTTCATCTTTAATAATCGCTTTTCCGAAGGCTGCTCTTGGTCATGAGGCTCTTAGACCAATTGAAACTGAAAGATCATCCCTGGAAAAAGTTGCGCAAATTACCTGTCCGGGAGTGCCACCAGGCGTTATAGCTGATTGTGTTGAAGATGGTGGTGAGGTTGTTCCAATTCAAACACCAGTTCATCTAAATACTCAATCAGCCGATTTTGTGAGTTTTTTACAAAACCATGGATTGGATGAAGATGTTATCGATGCAATTTTGGTTCGTACAGATAGAGAAGAATCAGTAAGTGACAAGTTCGCTAGAACACAAATTACAAGAATTCTAGATCTGTCTTCTCAGGCTGGTTTAAGTTTGCCACAACTGAATAATGTTCTTCGGATTAGTCGCCAAAGCAGTGGTGGGCTTGATTTTACTGCAGCTCGCAATGCTGTTGGAGCTCATCTTCCCGTTCCAGGCAATCCTCCCTCTGACAAAGGTAATTCAATTATTGTTCAAAGTACAACTCCACAATTTTTAGCACTACTGCCAACAGGCGCTGCCAATCAGCAAAAAAGATTTTTCCGTCCAATTCCCATTCCTAATGGTCAGAATGGTATTTCTTTTTTAACTTTGGCTTCTCTGTCAAACAATTAAGCCAGTCGTTGAGTTCTTTCCTGAATCAAAGCTTTGTATTCCTTCTTCAGCTTCGCTGAAATAAAGACTTTGTCAACAAATTCGCTCATTGCATTGCTGCTTTTGGTAATCCTCTGAACCGCATTGTCCCTCGCTTTTGGAGCAATACCCAAAGTTTCCGCTAAAGTATAAAAGTCTTGTAACTTTAATTTGTTTTTCTTTCCGTTTATGGTCAGGGCGGATTCCTCTTTGTCGGCGGGGTTTATAAGTTGTGTTGCCAATAAATCATAAGCAGGTGCCATTTCTAAAATTCCGTTGGCTGCATGAATCAAAGAGAAGTTTTTGAGATGCATATCTGAATTACCTGTTACAAAGCAGAAAATCACAAGTTCATAAAAATTTATCAAATCAATTCCGCGGCATTTGGCTTTTATTATTTTTCCAACTTGTTCTACCGAACCTTTGTATTTATCTTCGGTTAAGCGCTCTGAGAGTTGACACATATCTTCTATGTGAATTTTTATTCTTTTTCCTCTTTCGGTTTGACGGTCTATGCGTTTTGTTAAATAAGCAAGCTCTCCTGAAGTCATTTTTATTAGGCAATGCGGAACAGTGGCGATTCCTGCAATATGCGCTAAATGCATGGTTAGGTCTTCAGTTTCGGGCATCTCTAGGTATTCATCAGTCGGTGGTTTTAAAATATATTCTCCTAAGTTATAACCTTCAGAGTAGTCCTTGTCTAAAATCGTCAGTCGGCTCTGTCTATCGTTTCTTTCAATCTCTAAAAAAAGTTTTTTTTGTACACCAGTAACTGCAAGATTTTTGTTGATTTCCTGCTTTCCAAGCTTTTGAATCTCGGACAACTTGTGCGGAAACACCGGTGGAAGCTCACGGCCAAAGAATTTTTTACTGCATTTCGGATGGTAGTCTAAGTTACTGTCTTGCAGTTCTTCATAGCAAATTAAGCATCTTTTCTTTTTCATTTTTTAAGGGTCTAGATCCCTTTGAGAGAATAAGTTTTAAACAATTTGTAGATTAGCTTATCCAGAGGGAAATGTCTATAGTTAAATCTAAATTCACACTCTTTCAAATGCAAGATAAACTTCTTATCAGATAAGCCATTGAACTTAG
>JANRMG010000091.1:0-18366 GCA_033761855.1 Candidatus Caenarcanales bacterium | reverse complement strand
CCTCAGTATCATTCTCCTCTTGCTTTTTATCTTCGGGTGAGCCAATTGAATTGTCTATAACAATTAGGAGCTTTAACCCAAGCTGATCTTTGATTTGCCTGATTTTATCTAGTTGTTTTTTGTCTTCTACGAAAAGATATTTGGCCCCTGAATCGTTGATTAGATAAATTAATTCCTCAGGTGTACAAGTGTGATAATAAGTCGCTAAAATTCCGCCAGCAGACAAAGTCCCTATATCTACAACAGCCCATTCATAGCGAGTATTAGCGAGTATTCCAACCCTTTCTCCTTTTTGGAGTCCCTTTGAGATTAATCCAGCGGCGAGACTATCAACTTTATTTTTTACTTCTTGCCAAGTTAGGCTATTTAGCTGAATTTTGTCTCTATTCTTGCTGTTTCCTTCCTGCGGATTATAGTAGAAAGCTACAATAGAACTAAATTCCCTGGCTCGATCGTAAAAAAGATAAGGCAAGTTTTTAAAGTTTTTAGTTTGCATATTGACAGCTTTATGGGACTAATATAAGAGACATTTTATTAGATGCTGAAACTTTTTTGCTTTCTTATATTCTGTTAGATTTAGTATCATTTTTTCCAGTAATTAATTTGTCTGAATTTATTTCCTGGAATCTAGCCACTCTTCATAAAAGGATTATTTAAATGTTCAATCGAAAAATCCAGCAAAAATTTCAAAAGTTTTTTTTAATATCAAGTCTTATTGTTTTGTTTTCTGGACTCTCCGCAATAGCACAACCTTCTAATCAAGAAGAGCGAAAAGAGTTAACCATAGCCGAAAAAGCCGAACTAGATAAAAAAGAAGAAGAGTTAAAAGCAATGCTTGAGAAAAACCCAAGACTTGCAGAAGTTCACTTAAACCTTGGCAACATTTACTGGACACAAGGACGCGATGGAAAACCAATTAGACACTACTTAGCTGCAATAAAGCTAAAACCAGATTATGCCGAGGCTTACTATAATCTTGGTAATGTTTTCTTTACTCAAGGAGAACATGAACAAGCTGTTAAGTCTTACCGCAAAGCGATTGAGTTAAAAGAAACTTTTGCACCCGCTCACAATGGTTTAGGTAATGCATTAATTGATGAAAAAAATTATGCAGCTGCAATTGAAAGCTACAAAAGAGCCGTTGATTTGAACCCTAGTTACAACGAAGCCATTTATAACTTATGCTCTGCTTATATGTATGCGGCTAAATACTCCGATGCGGTTACAGCTTGCCAGAGAGCAACCAACATCCAACGTGATGCAAGAGCCTACAACAACTTAGGCAATGCTTACTTTAGAACAAAGCAGTTTGATCTTGCCCTCAAAGCCTACAACAATGCGCTTGAGGTTGAACCTGAGCTTCCAGAGGCGCACTTTAATATTGCTGCTATTAGTTTGGTTTATAAAAAAGACAAAGCAGAAGCTCTTAACCGTGAGCGAATCCTCAAGGTCATAGATCCACAAAAGAGTCACAAACTTTCCGCTCTGATTAAGTCATCTGGGATTTAGTTTTTATCTTTTGTTAGGAGATCCTGATTCAAGCTCAGGATGACGTAAATGATTAAGTGTTTGTATTTAGGTTAGAATAAAATTTTATTTACAAAACAGATCCTTTAAGGTTGTGAACCCAAAATTAATTTCTTTCGATGCCGCTGATACGCTGATAAAACTAGCCCAAAGCATAGAAGATCATTACGTTAGCGTAGCTCAATCTTACGGCGTGATTGCTGATTCCGAAATTATCAATAAAAACTTTCGCTCGGTTTTTGCTTCTACTCCAGCCTTGGGAGCCGATGGCCAAAAAGGGCTAGATTGGTGGAGCAAAGTTATTGAGCTTACTTTTTTAGAGAGCGGATTCAAGAAAGAAGATTTTAGTGATTTTGAAAGGTTTGTTGAACATCTCTACGAAGCTTTAGCCGAAGATCATGCCTGGGTAACTTTTTCGGATGTGCTTCCCTGTTTGGAAGCTTTAAAGCAAAAAAATAAAAGAATGATTGTGTTCTCCAATTTTGATGAGAGGCTAATCAAGATTCTTGAGGATCTTGGTATTGCTAAATATTTTGAACAGATTATTTGCTCAACCCAAATTGGTTATGCCAAGCCAGACCCCAAGGCTTTCCTTCGGGTGGCAGAGTTAGTGCAATTAAAACCAGAAGAAATTTTACACATTGGAGATAGTTACGAAAACGATTATTTGGGCTCCCAGCGTGCGGGTATGCAGTCAATTTTGTTGGACAGGAAGAATGTTGAAATAGATCGGAATTCAGTAGTGAATGTCAAAAGTTTGATTAAAGTTCCTGCTTTAATCGTCTTGTAGGTTTATGTTATTCTTAAGGTATCAGAATATTTATTAAGCTTTACTAGATAATGAAGAAAAATATTAAAGAGCGTGAACTCAAGATTCCTGAAAAGAGAAGCAGTAAAAAAGTTTTAAAAAAAATAGAAGCAGCTGTTAAAGCGAAAAGTGAAAAGCAGGCTTCTTTATTAAAGAAACAAGCTACAAAAAAATCTGTTACAAAGAGAAGGTCAAAAGCTTAATAATGTCTAACGTTACTTATGAAGATAACGTTTTTATAAACTGTCCTTTTGATATTGAATATAAATCTCTTTTCTATTCAATCGTTTTTACAATTCATGATGCTGGTTTTCTTTCTAGATGTTCTCTTGAGGAGAGCAATTCAGGCAAATCAAGATTTGAAAAAATAAAGAAAATAATTTCTGAGTGCAAGTATGGTATTCATGATATCTCTAGAACAGAATTAGATAATAATTTCTTGCCGAGGTTTAATATGCCTTTTGAACTTGGTGTATTTGTTGGTGCAATGGATTTTGGAAAAAAGAAAGATTCTTTAAAGTCTATTTTGATTTTAGATGTCGAGAAATATAGATATCAGAAGTTTCTCTCAGATATTGCAGGTCGTGATATTAAAGGACACAATAATTCTGAAGAAGAAGTAATTAAAGCGGTAAGAGATTGGTTAAGAATTGAATCTAAATGTATGGAAAGAAAAATTACTCAAGAAGATCTTTTCTCAAATTTTATAGAATTTAGAGATCTTTTGATTGCATGGTTACAAGAATTTTAAAAACTATGTCCGAGCAACTAAACCAACCACTTTATTTAAAATATCGTCCGCAGCGTTTGGATGAGCTTGTTGGGCAAGAGATAATCTCTCGGACTTTGAGTAATGCCATAAAAATTAATAAAGTTGCCCACGCTTATTTTTTCACCGGCCCTCGCGGTTGCGGTAAAACCTCCACCGCTCGGATACTTGCAAAATCTTTAAATTGTCAAAATGGGCCCACTGTCTCTCCTTGCGGGGTTTGCCAAAACTGCCAAGAAATTACCGCAGGAATCTCGCCCGATGTAATAGAGATGGATGCTGCCAGCCACCGAAGTGTTGAAGATGCAACTCTTGTAATCGAGCGCTGCCATTTGGCTCCTCAGACGGCACAATACAAAATTTATATCTTTGACGAAGTTCACATGCTCAGCAAAGAGGCTTTCAATGCGCTTCTTAAAACCATAGAAGAACCACCAAACAACGTTGTTTTTATTTTGGCAACCACCGAAGAACACAAAGTGCCCCCAACGATTGTGAGCCGCTGTCAGCGCTTTTCCTTCCGCCCGATCGATCGTGAACCTTTAGTTGCAAGATTAGAAGAGGTTGCTCAAAAAGAAAACATAAAACTTTCGGCAGATGCTTTTGTTCGCATTGCCAAACACAGCAAGGGTGGCCTCCGGGATGCTTTGAGTTTGCTCGACCAAGTTAGTATTTTGGCTCCACCGGAAGAGGAAATCCAAGAAAAAGACATTTTGGGTTTGCTTGGTTCTATTTCAAATGATTCTTTGTATGCTTTACTTCAAAATTTATTGAATAAAGATTCTGCTGCAACTTTGCAGAGTATAAAAACTTTTTTGGAAGGTGGCGTTGATCCGCTCCAGTTGATGAGGAATTTGGTTGAGTATGCCATCGAGCAACTTGAAGAAGATCTAGAGAAAAGAAAAAACATGTCTTCATCTCAATCAGAGCGGTTGATTGGGGTTATAGACCAACTTCTTAAATCGGAGTATTTCCTCCGGAACGCTACTCAGCCAATTTTAAAACTTAAAAGCTCTTTGCTTTTTATTTGTATTGAGGATGTCGTTTCATCAGAAGATAAAAGTGATTCGTCTAATTCTTTGCTTGGACGGATTAGCGCTTTGGAACAAGAGATTAAGACTCTTAAAAATGGAAACGGAGGCGGAAATTCAAAAACTTTTACAACTCGTGATGTCACCAACCCTCCGACAAATGTAAAAGAGATTTCTCATTTTGCTCCTGCTAAAGAGTTTGAAGCATCAGTCTCTGTAAAGACTGAGCCAATCACTTCAGAAGAAAAAACATTTTCTCCTCAACCTGCTTCAATTGCCGAAAGCTCTTCAACAAGCCTGCCTCAGAATAATCGCATCATTGATGTTTTACTGAATAATTTGAATAATCCAACAAAAGCAGCTTTCAAAAGTGGAAAAGTATTCGTTTTGAAAGAGGAGTCCACGGTTATAACTCTTGGGGTGCCAGTTAAAGTTTTCTTTGACAAACTTAATGATTCCAAAAGTTTAAAAGCCATTGAAGATACTTTAGCTAAAATCCTTTCATTAAATAAAAAAATTATCCTTGAGTTCACAGATCCACCCCTTGAATCCCAGTTAAAGGATTCTTTGAGTTCTTTGCAGAAGGCAGTTCAATCATCAGCAGACAAGACTCAATCTTTAATCCAACCAGAAGCTGATTCCGAAGAAAAGATGGAAGCTCAGTCAACAATTAAATCTCCTGAGACTGTTGTTCAACCATCTCGCAAAGAGCTTGAAGAAGATTTTTTAGATGAAGAGCCCTTGGATTTACAGCCTCCAGAGTCAGAGTTTGATTCAGCGTCTGAATCCATGCAGGCTAAAGGACAAAAAGTTATACCGATCCAAAGTGAAGATAAAAAAAATGAAGAAAAAACAATGCCTCTGCTTTTATTAGACGATGCCGGTGAGCTCCACAAAACTGCTTTGCATATTTTGGGAGTAAAACTTATTGATGAATAGCCTCACTGAAAAAGAGCAATTGCAAGAAATTAAGCGTGAGCTTTCTTCCAATGAAGGCAAGCTCTTAGGGTTTTCTTATTTGTCGGTCGGTTTTGGCTTTGGGCCTTTTATTCCGCTTGTAGCAGCTTGGGTTTTTAGAAAAAATACCAATCTTCATCGCTTACTCTTACAGTCAGCCTTTTTTCAAGGCCTTTTTTCGACTGTTAGTTTTGGAATCTTTGTTTATCTTGTCTACTTGGCCTATCTCAAGGGTGACGCTTCGACCCAAAATAGCATCAATAAATTGGGTTTAGGAATTAGCTTAATTCATGGGGCTTTCGATTGGTTTTCTAAAATTCTTTTTTTTATTCTTTCTCTCTTTGTTTTTAAAAATCCTAATTTGAAATTCCCTTTTGTTTACCTTCTTACAGAGAGCTTTGCAAAACTATTTGAAAGAAAAACTCTAAAGAAGACAATTGTTTTAAATACTTTATGGCCTGGCCTTGGACAGCTTTTAGTCGGGAAAGTGTGGCTTGGTTGGATTTTAGTTTTTTGCCATTTGCTTGTTGCTTGTAGTCTGTTTTTTATACTCCTTGCAAAATTCAACTATGCTCTCTCAAAGGACTTACTCACTCTAATGGGTTTTTATATCCGCGTTGGGGACAAGGTTTTCCAGGAAAGTATTGTAACAGAATGGGTAATTGGCTCTTTAGCAGCGCTTTTTGTTTTTGATTATCTCGTGGCTTTTCTTAATCTCCCTTTGTGGGGGCAAGTTCACAGGGTTCAGCGGACTTTCTTTGCTAGTTTAACTTCTTCTTTCTCTTTCCATCTTGCGGTTCTTTGGGTGCTCTTGCTTTTGCCTTTTATTATGAATAAACAATCTTTAAAAGAACAAGTAAAACAAAACTCACAAGCCGCATACAAAGAGTTGGTTGAACAGCAAAAAGCACAAGAGGATTACGAAAAACAAAAGAAACTTCCACAACAAAATCCACAAGAAAAAATTATCAATTTTGATCTTGAGCTTGCTGATTCAATCGAAGATTTAAATAAATTTTCTAACAAGCCCTACAGTAAAAAATTCTCTAAACAAGACCTAGAGCCCAAGCCGCCGACTATTGGTTTTGGCAAACGCCAAGAGCCGCTACCGGATAAAAAGATTTACTTAAAAAAACATAGCCGAGAAACCAAAAGTTATTCCGAATACTTAACCGCCAAAGTCAGAGAGGGAGGGCGAGACCAACTAATTTGGAAAGAAGCACCAGACCCTTATTCAATGGTTTTACAGTATACAGTTTCTGCCGACGGATATATTTCGGATATTCGCATTGTTCAACCCTCTGGGAACCTGCAGATGGACGCTTTAGTGATTTCAGTTGTTGAATCTATGAATCCCTTGATTAAACCTCCCAAAGCAAAAAAAGTAGTAATCACAGAATTGTTTTGGAATACAAGTGGCCAAGACCGCTTAGACACAGATTTGAAGCGTTCTTTGGCAACTTACCCTGACGGACGCGTGATTGAAAGTAAATAAAAGTAACATAAGCTAGAATCTAAATCATGCAACAATTCCATCCATTCAATAAACTCAAAGATTGCCGTTATGGCAAAATGCTTTTTAACGAAAACGACCTATACATCGGTCGCTCTTTCGATTTGTACGGTGAGTTCAGCGAGTTGGAGGTTGAACCATTTAAGCAGTTTGTAAAACTAGGAAATGTTGTTGTTGATATTGGTGCCAATATTGGAGCTCATACTCTTTTGTTAGCCCAATTGGTGGGTCCATCCGGAAGAGTGTTGGCTTTTGAACCGCAGCGGATTGTTTTTCAAACGCTCTGTGCAAATATGGCTCTTAATTCTGTTACCAATACTCAGTGTTTTCAATACGCTTTGGGAGAAGAAACTGGGGAGACCAAAATCCCTTTGCTGGATTATACAAAGCAAGCCAACTTTGGTGGGCTCGATATAGAGCAATTTAAGCAAGGTGAGAGCACACCGCTTATGACTTTAGATTCTTTTAATTTACAGCAATGCAACTTCATAAAGATTGATGTAGAGGGTATGGAAGAAAAAGTCTTAAAGGGTGCAAGTAAAACAATTCAGCAGTTTAGGCCGTTTATGCTCGTTGAAAACGACCGTAAAGAAAAATCTGAGAGTCTAATCCAATTTCTTAAATCTTTGAATTACCGTCTCTATTGGTTTAGGCCGCCAATGTTTAATCCTAATAATTTTTTTAATAATCCTGAAAACGCCTTTGGAAACATTGTTTCTATAAATATGCTCTGTATTCCAGAAGTGTTTAAGGTTGTGATTGAGGGATTGGAAGAGGTTTAACCTCCTCACGATTTGATTCACCTCACCCCCAGCCCCTCTCATAGAGAAATGAAGCTTTCAGCCAACCACTCTCGTGGTAGTCTCTCAAGCATCCTGCCTAACGGCAATAAAGGAGAAGGGGGAAAATCTTTTTTCGTTTTGCTCCTTCCTCCTTTAGGGGGAAGGTTGGGATGGGGGGCTTTATACCAAAACTCTATGTCAAAGATTTCAACCTAACCCCACCTAACCGCCTTCGGAACACGATTGTATAAATCATTAACTGTTCCAATCCTTACTTTATCTGGGCCATATGCCAGGAATATTTGCGCCGCAATTGTGACAGCTTCCATCGTCTTTGAGGTGGTAGCTTAAAACAACGTATCCGATGCGCTCAATCAACGTTGATTTGCAAGAAGGACAAAAGGTGTTTTCGTAGCGCCCCACTCTTCCGGGGCGATTACCGGGGTAAACAAAATTTAAGCCCTCTTCATAACCGATTTCGGTGGCTTTTATTAGTATTTGGGAATCGGTTTCGTCTTTATCTTGCATGCGGTAATCCTTATGGAAAGCCGTTACATGCCAAGGAATGTCCGGTGAAACAGATTTTATAAATTGTGCTGTATCTCTGAGTTCTTTTTCTGAATCGTTGAATCCAGGAATAGTTAAGGTTACAATCTCAAGCCAAAAGCCCAATTCATGAACCATTTTGATTCCATTTAATACTTTGTCTAAGGCAGTTCCAAGTTTACGGTAGCTAGAATCACGCATAGTTTTTAAATCTATTTTGTAGGCATCGGTGTATGGTCTTATGTATTCAAGTACTTCGCGGGTGGCGTTTCCGTTGGAAACATAAGCGCACAAGAAACCGCTCTGTTTGGCGACTGAAAAAATCTCTCGTGACCATTCGGAAGTGATTAAAGGCTCATTGTATGAGCTAACTACTGTGCTTGCACCCAGCTGCTTTGCTATAGCAATTAATTGTTTGGGGTTGGTTTCAGCTGGTGGGCGGCCTGCATTGGCATCCCGCAAGGTCTGGGAGATATCCCAGTTTTGACAATAGGCACAATGTAAATCGCAGCCCATCATTCCATAGGTCAAAGCGTCTGTACCTGGCATTACGTGAAAAAATGGCTTCTTCTCGATCGGGTCGCATTGCAGGGCCGCTACATAACCCCAAGGTACAAAGAGCCTACCATCGAGGTTGTAACGTACTTGGCAAACTCCGCGACTGCCGTTTTTTATCTTGCAATGGTGTTCACAAGCGAAGCAATGAATATAATCTTCATCGATTTTTTTGTACAATTCACCTTCTTTTACCTTATTATCGAGGACTTGAGAAATTGGAACGTCTCCCGCAATCGGTTTTTTAAGGCCTTTTAGCTTGTTTAATAAATCAATCTCAATTCCTGTCTCCGCTTTGTCGGTACGGGGAGAAGCAATTATCTTCGATTCTTGTGGGTTTTTGTTTGTGTTTTGCATGGCCCCCACCCTAACCCTCCCCTAAAAGGGAGGGAATTTAAACTTTATATCCAATTTATTCCCTGCTGAGCTACTTGTCGGTTAAAGCCAAATTCCGCGCTACTTATGCTGTAAAATACTAATTAACTTAATAAGTTCATTTTAAAACTTACTTAAATTTAAAGGATTACACTATGTCTTTCATGGGATTAATTGGCTGCGGAAACCTTGGTTCAGCAATGATTGAACGTTGGTTGGCTAACGGTGCAGATCCTAGCTTAATAAAGGTTGTAGACAACCATCCCGAAAGAATAGAGCGTTTTAAACTAAAACCCTACACAATTGAAGAATTAAGCGGACTAGATGTTTTGGTCTTGGCAGTTAAACCATGGAATGTGCTCGAAGCTCTAACCAAAGTCAAAATTGATCCAGAGACTATTGTTGTAACCATGGCGGCGGGTATTAGTTTGTCTAAGCTTGAAAAAGTTCTTCCACAGGGTCAACCAGTTTGCCGTGTAATGCCAAATATTGGGGTTAAGCTTGGTAAGGGCGTTTTGGCTGTTGCTTTTAATAAACACGTAAAATCCAGTCACAAACCAGCCGTCAAAGAAATCCTAGAGCCGCTTGGCAAGACCATAGAGCTTAAAGAAAAAGATTTTAACGCTGTAACCGCTCTGGCGGGGAGCGGTCCTGGTTTCATCTCGTTGATTCTTGAATCTCTTATGATGGGAGGAATCGCCGGTGGTCTTTCAAGCGACGTTTCTAAAGAATTAGTACTTCAAACCGTGAGTGGGACCTTAGAGTTGATTAAGTCGGGCATAAATTTTGACGACTTGAGATTCTTGGTGAGTTCGCCCGCAGGAACAACCGTAGCAGGTCTTGAGGTTTTAGAAAGCGCTGGGGTACGTGGTGCCATCATCGAGAGCATAAAGGTTGCTAGTCAGCGTGCTTCGGAGCTTGGCTTGGAGAGTGGCGGGGTGGATTAGTTAGTAGTATTTTATTTTAGTTGCTCCTGAAATGTATTAACTTTTGTTTGATCTTCGGTACTTAATTCTGTTTGTGAGGAAGGTGGGTTTGTAGGTGTTGGGTTTGGATTGTTACCAGTTGTGTTGTCAGGCTGTACTGGAGCAGGTGTAGTTGGAGCTTGAATAAAGCTTGAATTGAAGTAAGCATCAAACACCTTATTATCATTGTCTTTAATATATCCATCCAGGCCTTGAATTAGAGCGTTTATGGTATTTGATGAACCAATTGTTTCTAAAGCTGCTGAATCGTTTTTATCAATTAAAAATTTTGCTCCAGCACCAATAACAACAGCTCCGACTGCCCATGGAAGCCACGCTGGGGCTGTTACAACAGCTCCAGCGAGTGCCAAGCCACCAAATAAAACACCTGCTCCAGCTAATGCTGGGCCTCCCCATTCTTGAATTCTTGCCCACCAATTACCCTGACTTGCTTCTTGTTGACGTAATCTATCATCAATTAAATCACTATAATTCTTGCTAAATAAACCAAAGAAGTTATCATTATCTCTTGCTTCTATAGCCCCGGCTCCTCGACTTGTTCCTGCAACCCATGGAGCAAGTCTGGGTGCAGCCTCAGCAATTTTAGGTAAAATGCCAACTTTGTTCCATAAACCCGTTATGCCTCCAGCTAAGCTAGTCAAATCTAGTCCAGCTGAAGTAAGCCAAGCAGCGTTAGACCAAAAATCAGAAGGAACATTACCTAAATCCTTAGTAGCTAAAGTAATATAAGCTGGATCAATAATTGGCTTGCCTGGTGTAGCAGGATCATCTGGCAAATGAGAATTTAATTGTAAAAAGCGAGCTGTTAGCAAAGCTGGAAACAATTTTGTAACTTCTGGTGCAGATTTACTTTCTTCCAGAACAATTTTTAACATCGTTGCTGCTGCTACTTTGTTTTCTCCACCTATTCCATTGTTGTCCCATAAATATGTAATATCTCTAGTAACAGTCTCCAACTGAGCTGCTTTTTCTCTTGCGCTACTTGTGCTATTAAAAATACTTTTTATAGTTGCTCTAAAAGTTTCAATATCCTTAGCATTATTGTCACTATTTCTTACATTTGTGACGTTTTGTTTATATATATTTGAATCTGAATTAAAGACGTCAGGACTTTGAGCTTGTTCAACTGCTTTTACAACTTCTGTTCTTACAGCAGTATATTCATTACTACCAATAGTTGGTGTTTGTATATTGGGTGTGGCCGTTGTTGTTGGAGTTGTTCCGCTCATGATTATTAAACCTCTGTCATAATAAGTAGACACAGGTTAATAATTTGACTAAAAATTAATTGAATTTAATTTTAATAGTCATAGCCGCCAAAGTTCATTGGATGGTAATGTCTATCAACTATTCTGTTATTAAACCAGTCTGCCTCACGGTAGCCCACGTTTCTATAAAACTGTAAAGGCATTCTGTAAACTGGAGGAGCCTGTCTAGTGTCACAAATGTAACCTGGGCCCATCATTGAATATTCTGGCAACATAGCAATTAATGGATTCATTACACGAGGTCTGTAATATTCTGGAATTCTATTCTCTTTTTCAAAGTAGCTGTCGTTTGGATTAAAGGTGTTGTATGAATCAAAACCACCTTCTGCTTTTACTAAAGCTGAGCCAGAGAGAAATATGCTAATTGCTAAAAATTTTAAGATGTTGTTTTTCATTTTTTCGTGCCCAAAATCTCTTTACTTTAATTTCTTTAGCTATCCTATTCCCGTTCATTCTCTCGGTGAGGGGTTCCACTAGTAATAAATAAGTTACTTAAGCCAAAAAACTAGGGTAAACCCATAAACCAAATGTTAATCTTAAATATTTTTAAGACTTTGTAAATAACTTTTCTTATTGATTCTTATTGATTATGGAAGATTATTTTTTAAGGTGGTTAATTATGACAACGACATCTCCGATCAATCCTAGAACATCAAATCAAGTTACACCTTTAAATCAAAATAACAGATTGGATCCTAATCAGGCTCCAGTGACTGAGAGAGGAGATAGCCTTGTTCTGACTCAGCATGTTGCAACGAGTAATGCAAAATCTATGGTTGATAGAATAACCGAATTGAATGAAGTATTAAATAGAAGTACTCCTATTCTTCAACAGCATCTTCAGCAATATAGTCAAAATCTTACGACGGTTTATGCAAGAAGAGATAATCTATTACAAGTTGCTTTGGGAGCAATTGGCAGCAACAGTCCTGTGTTAATCGGTGGATTCTTAAATAAAATAAAAGAAAAAGAAGAAACTAATAAAATTGCAGAAGCTCTTCACGCGAAGGATCAAGTAACTCCCGAAAACCAAGGGAATTTTAATACTTATAACCCTGAAACAAGAAGATCTGATGGTCAAACCCCAGAATTTCTTACTGATAAATATCGTCCAATTCGTGAATTGATTGAAAAACTAATTGGTGAAGAAGTTAAATCTGATATGGAAGATGCAGACTTATTGCAAAAGTTAAATGCTGCCAATGACAGAATTCAGAAAACCAAAAGGCAAATAAATAGCGATGTAATTAATGCTAGCCAACTAGTTAAATTCAACGGACAATTTTATGATTTTAAGGGAATATTGAAGCAAACCGTTGAGGGTAAGGTTCCCGAAGGTTTAATTCCAAATACAGAAATCGCTGCTTTAAAGCTAGGTGAGCCACTTTTATTTAATGGCACTAACCCAGATCAGAACTTACAGAATGCTCAGCAGACCTTAGGAAGTAGTAATAGTGCGCGTCCTTTATGGTTGTCTGAAGCTTTGAATGTACTTATGCTTGGTAGAAGTCCTTATACTCCAAATTTAAATGCTGAAGCTAAGGCCTTTATAGATCCTGCCAAAGAAGAAGTTTTTAAATTTATTGATTCAATTAATGCTAACCAAAACAATTGGGATCTTCTTTCAATGAGAGAAACTTTTATTCTTGAGTACAGAGAACTTTTAAATAAAGGTGATACTTCAGATGCACATTATAAAAAGATTTTGGAAACTGCTTGGAAGATTCAAATTCTCACTAAATCTGAGACTTTGATTGGTAATCTTGTAAAGTTTGATAATAATTTGACTCCAGAGCAAACTGCTGATTTAGAAAAAAGCCTAGGCGTTGAGGCTGGCTCAGGAAGTACTACAGCAAATGCTTTGACTGATGATTCTTCTAAAGCTTATTCAGAAGTAACCGCTGTATGGGAAAAAATTAATTCCATAGAAGAAGATTTTAGAAAATCAATAGTTAATGCTGCTCCACAAGGCCTTTATGACTTGATTGAAGATCTTTATGAAGGTTTTATTACTACAGAGAATACTAATGATCCAATTATTGCAATTGAAAGAGCAATCAGAGGTAAAAATGAGAACTTTATTTTCCAAACAGCCGTTAATAATAAGATTCAACAAGTTGCTCAGTTAATAAGTTCTCCTGATAGGAGAGCCAGTACTTCAGGAGATCCTAATAATCCAAGACAGGATAATGACATCAATATTGGATACATTTTGGCTGGCTCAAACCAGTTAGTTGCGGAACTTTCTGAAAAGAGATTAGGCTTAGTTAATAGTCTTAGTGAACAAGGCCTTCAAATTCTTTCTAAAGGAGCTGAATACATAAACAAAGCTGGACAACTAGCCTTCAGTGGCGGCGGTGGAAGAGGCTAAATAAATCGTTAATTCAAACTCTTAAAACCCGGCTCAACCCCAAAAGGCTTCATAAACCCGCCAAAGGGTTGGTTGCTAAAACCGCCTCCAGAAGAAGAGTCCGAAGAACGTTGAAAGGTATCAACAGTGTTTGGCTCGACAAGAGGCTTGGATTGCGGAGTGGAATTTGTTGTTGTTTTCTCCTGAAGCTTAGCCAAAAGGTCTTCAAGATTAACTTTGGGTCCTATTCTGTTTGGATCGTGAAGTTCCATAGTTTATAAAATGCAAGATTTGATTACAAGCATTGAAGAGTTTTTAAGTTAAAACCAAATTAAAAAAGCTTGTTAGAGCGGGCTAACAAGCTTTTTTGAGGTATTTCTCTCGGGGATTTCTCTCCGCTCCTTCGGGCACCTCTCTCCCATAAGGGGAGAAAGTGAATTAAGATCCTGAAACAAGTTCAGGATGACAGAGTGTTTTGCTCCCTTCTCCACCTGTGGGAGAAGGGCTGGGGATGAGGGGTCACACAGCTGTCAAAGTCTTCAATTTCTCAATATTAGCTTGAACATCGTCAGCGGATTTTTTCAGCTCGGCGAGTTCTGCCTCTGTAAGCTTAATTTCGTAAATCTCTTCAACTCCGCTTGAGCCTAATTTTACAGGCACTCCAACGTAGATATCCTTGAGGCCATATTGTCCAGTTAAATAAGCGCAGCAAGGTAAAACTCTCTTTCTGTCACGAACGATGGATTCTACCATTTCGGCGGTTGAGCTGGCTGGAGCATAGAATGCGCTACCGGTTTGCAAGTGGTTTACAATCTCGATTCCGCCGTTTCTTGTGCGGGTGTTAATGGCCTCGATTTTGTCGGCTGGGAGCAAGTCCGTAAGAGGGATTCCAGAAACCGAAGAGTATCTCGCCAAAGGCACCATAGAGTCTCCGTGGCCGCCGAGAACAAAGCAGTTTACATCTTGCATAGAAACCTTTAATTCTTCAGCAATGAAAAACCTCATCCGGGCGGAGTCTAAAACACCAGCCATGCCTACAACTTTATTTGCAGGTAAGCCTGTCTCTTGTTTGGTTAAGTAAGTCATAACATCCAAAGGATTAGAGACAACCACAAAAACAGCATTGGGAGAGTATTTTAAAGCTTCTTTGGCGCAGGAACCAACAATGTTTGCGTTGGTTTTCAAAAGGTCATCGCGGCTCATACCGGGTTTGCGAGCAATTCCTGCCGTAATAACTACTACATCGGAATCCTTAGTTGCGGCATAATCTCCGCCTCCGATTACCATTCTGTCGTGGAGCTCAACTGGAGCGGCTTCCATGAGGTCTAAAGCTTTACCGGTGGCTATGCCCGCTGCAACGTCAACCAGAACAACGTCAGCTATGGCTTTTTCGGCTACTCTTTGGGCAGTGGTGGCTCCAACGTTGCCTGCGCCAATAACGGTTACTTTTGGTTGCTTAAGACTTGGAGACATATTTATATCCTTTTTAAATAATTTGTTCAGTTGAATAAAGAAATTTTCGCTCAAAGAGTTTAATTAGTCAAAAACCTTTTAATTTATATCGTTGGGATCTTTATAATTCCAATCTATTAAATCTTGAACATTTGGTTTCTTTAGTTCGCCCCCAGTGCCGGGAAAGTCAACTCTATCGTCAGGATCAATTTCAACTAGACCATCAGAACTTCCGCCGCAGAAAGCATAAACTGGAGAATTTAAATAAAGTTCTTCAAAATTTCTGCCTGTTTTTTCTCCAAATATTTTGTAAACGGCTTTAGAGAAAGGGTAAACAATAATAGTCTTACCAACCTGTTTAAAGTACCAATCTAAGGCTGAATCACAACCGCCTGAATTAATAACTAATGGTGCGGGTTTTTCAAAGACGTAGAAACAAGTGATGGTAAGAGATCTAGGAAAAACAAAAGAATATCTTTTTAGAAAATTTCAAAAGGGAGGTTACAAGGGGCTTACCGCCAGCCCCTTGCATCCCCGCTCCCGGGGCGCGACGCCCCGAACCCTCTATTTTTCTGGAGGTAAATCCGGCCAATGCGCCTTCCAGAATCAGGATTCTTAACGGCGCACTTCGTTGCAGTTAGCCATTTTTGCAATATGTCAAACACGCACCATTAGTTAATATAAGTATTATATTCTTTGTGAAAGGCGCTCCAAAAAGTATCTTGTCTATTTGAAACGCTTTTCAAAAATCTTAAAAAATCTGCTCCTTTTCCATTATTTTGATTATCTAGTAATCCCGACTTCTTACTCAACCTCTCTGCACCTTTTAGAGCTAAAGCCGCAAGTTTACTCTCGGGTTTGTTTCTGAGTTGAAATGATATGTTTCGAAATGAAAATGGTTTTGTAGAATTTATTGATAAAGATGATGTCATTTTGCTACAAATAAAATTTATGGATGCAAAAAAATATCCTAAAGCCTGTTTAGACAAAATCCATATTTTTTATAAAGTATCAACCTTGTCCAAATTTTTATTTTTTCAAATTAAAAAAGATTTTTAGGACGATTTTCTTTTAAACTTTAAAATTTCTATAGTTGTTTACTGTTAAGTATTAAAGTTATAAATTAATAATGTCACAAAAGAAAAAAGTTATTGTAGTTGGCGGTGGATTCGCTGGATTGACGGCCGCAAGAAAATTATTAAAAGAAGGCTTCGATGTAGAGCTGATAGAAAAAAGGGATGTTCTTGGAGGCAAATGGTCTGCCTGGAAAGACCAAGACAATGATTGGATTGAAACAGGCCTTCATGTTTTCTTTGGGGCTTACGAAGAAATCTTCGATTTGATGAAGGAATTAAATATTTACGACCGAGTCCATTGGAAAGAACATGTTTTAACTTACACTCTGGACAAAGGCGAACGCTTCGAATTCAGAACTATCGATTTGCCCAGCCCTTTTCACCTCTTGCCAGCCGTCTTTAAAAACACCTATTTTACAATTAAAGACAAACTCTCTCTGGGTAAGGCTTTGTTTCCTATGCTCTTTGGAAGCCAAGAATACTATGATTCTCAAGACCAATATACTTATCAACAATGGCATCAAAAGTTTGAAATCTCCGATAAGATGCTAAAGAAGATGTTCTTGCCTATGACTTTGGCTCTTAAGTTCCTTCCTCCAGAGATGATTTCTGCCAAAATAGTTTTGGATGTTACGGGTACTTTTTTACGCAAAAACACAGCAAGCCGCATTGGTTTCTTAAAAGGCTCACCAGAAGAACATTTAACCGCTCCGATTGCCGAGGATATTTTAAAGCGCGGCGGCAAAATCGCCAAGGGACTCAAGCTCCAAGAGGTTAAGCTCAACGAAAAAGAAGAAATTGGCTCCTTAGTTTTTAGCGACGAGAATTCCAATAAGTTTGAGACTTCAGCCGATTACTATGTATTTGCTCTTCCAATTCACAACCTTAAAAAGGTTATGCCATCGGTCTGGAAAGAGAAATACGATTATTTTAAAGGTCTTAACGAAATTGAAAGTGTGCCGGTTTACACTCTTCATCTTTGGCTAGACCGCCAGGTCTCTGAAATCGATAACGTACTTTTCTGTCCTGACGGGCATATTCCGGTTTATGCCGATTTAGGCAACACAACAAAGGATTATTACAATGAGGGCAAATCCCGCTTCCAGTTTTGCGTTGCCCCCGCTTTTGATTTACTTCACCTTACCGACGAAGAAATAACCAATAAAATCTGGAACGACATTAAAGGTGTTTTTCCCAAAACCGCTCCAGAAGCCAAGATTCTTAAATCAAAAGTGGTGCGGGTTCCCAAGTCTGTTTACTGGCCTTCACCCAGCAGTGACAAATTAAGAGTTCCACAAAAGTCACCAATTTCCAATCTGGCTTTGGCCGGTGGTTATACAAAACAAAAGTTCTACGACAGCATGGAAGGCGCAGTACGAAGCGGGAACCGTGCTGCTGATGCCATAATAGCTAACGATCGAAGCTATCCTTGGTGGGTTAAGGATTAGCAAGCAGTATTAACAAATGTTAGAACTTTGTTAATAACATCACATCAAAAATATAAAAATACTTCATAAATGCTTAATCTGTCGTTGTATGTATAACGTTTAATATTTAAGTTGAAAGTTTAATTCCGGCTTCTCTCTGTGAGAATCAATTTAAATCAACAATTTTTTCATTCAAAAAGGTCATTAGCAAAATCGCCTTTTAATAATAATAGAAAAAAAGAGTTTCTTAGATCATCTGCAATTACCAGTTTTGGAGCTTTCTCTCGGGATTTAACAGCTTTTGGTCAACGATTTAATCTTGATGCCAATCTTTTGAGTTTGGTAATTAAAGGACCTTCCATTCTTGATATACAAATGGTTAGAAGAGTATATGACCAGGGTGTGAGGCTTTTGCAAATTGTTGATCAAATTGAAAATTTTTCTATTCAATACCAACCTCAATTTGCCAATGAATTCAGTGGAAAGCTTTTTGAGCAGTTTGTAAAATCTTGTTTGGCAAGCCATATTTTAATGTTGTCAATTCCCGAGAATGCTCTTCATGCATTATCTTTGGGTTCACAAAATAATGAACAACCTTCACTAACCCTTCAGGCAGAGGCTGCACATAAATTGTTAGATAAGCTTACTCAAACTATTGATAGTGGACGAACAAGAGCAGCAGGTTGGTCAGTTTTTGGAGAAACATTTCAAGATATGTCAGGTATTGATGGGTCTGTCTTGCAAATTGGTAAGCAAATAGCCAAGACATTTGAGGCAAATTATTTCTTGTCTCAGGTTTATTCGGTGGTTGAAGCCTTTTACTCTAATGTTTATAAGGTATTAATTAAAAAATTAATACTAAAAAGTTCTTTGCCTGATTGCCTTAATCATGAAACTATATTACCTGGTGATACAAGAAGCTTTTTAAAGAAATTTCAACAAAC
>JANRMG010000090.1:0-2517 GCA_033761855.1 Candidatus Caenarcanales bacterium | reverse complement strand
ATAGTGAAAAACATAATTCGCACGATGATGGCTCCGCTTATGCCTGGATTTCCTGGGAGGCTGTTTAAAGCGACAATAGAGTCAATACTGTAAAGTACAAGGCAAAGAACAATTCCTATAAAGGGGTCAAAAAACTTAAAGAGAGCTAATGACATAAGGTAAAATATGCCAATAATCAAATTGTAGATTCCGAAACCAGCATTTATAAGAAATGGAAATACACCGCTTGCTCCTGCGATTCCAATTCCCAAATTTAGGATTGTTAAAAATACTGCGAGTGCAAAAGCTGCAGTCTTTCTAGCCTTTGGATGGTTCGGACTAGACTCTAACGTCAGGCCATTTAGGCTAACATGAACTTCAGGATTAAGAGCGACCTTGACAAATTTAATCTCTACAAAGTTATTATGATCGATCCTAAATTCCTTGCCTTTGGTGGCCTCCTTGGAGCTAGCAAATTCTCCAATCGGCAACCCGTCAAGAAAGACTTTATGCCTACTGCTAAACAAGCTTGGCTTAAAACCTAAAATTTTTTCTTTGCCATCAATTTCTAATTTAAACTTTCTCACATGATCCTGCCCTTTGAATTATTATCTTCCAAAATAATGTCTAGTTACCGGAGTACTTGATTTGACCTCTAGATACAATTTTCCAATCTTTTCGAGTTCTAAAAATCTCAAATTCAAATACTCGTCCCATATTGTTTCTACTTAAATGTATCTTTGAATGTGATTTTAACAACTTAAGAAATCTTAATTTCTAGATTAAACCAAGGGCTCTGCCCCTATGAGAGTAATATGTGAATAATTGCAGGTTCATGATTCTAATAATATTTAACTGCTACCTCTTTTTCATTCTAAATCCCTCTGAAAGAGAAGAGAGTCCACTTGAGCTTCATACAACTTCGTGGAATCAAATTCAATATTCCATCTTAAATGCATTTACGGGTCAGCGGTACAAAGATGTCAGGATTAACGAATACTCTAGATGCGAAGGCCAGAAGACTAGAGCGAAACGCCACAAAAAACGAGTTGAGAACGTTACTATAGAATAAGCATGAAAGTTTTAAAATGCTGGGCGTGGCTGAAGCGAGAGTAGTGCGACTTTGTTTTAAATCCTCTATTTTACCTGTGCCGAATGGACACAGGTAAACGGAGTTTATCTTTTTACCACCCCATCTTTGATCTCAAGTATTAGAAAGGATAAGGAGAGCGGAATTCTTTTGCTTGTTTTTATAACAAGTTTAAGCAAGAAGAAAAGGCCTTCATTCTTATATTAGTCTTCAACTTGACAGGTTTTTTCCTTGCTCCCTATAAAAAATAGGACAAGGAAGAAAAGCAAAAACACAACAAATCCAAATAATAACGCCTCCCATTGTGGCTTAAAAACTAAAGCCATCAAAACAACTTTTAGGAAAGAACAAGGAAGAAAAACAAGTAAAAAAGATCGTTTGAATTTGTCTCTGGAGATATAGATAAAGTCCCATATAAAAAGAAATACTGTATATGGGATAAGTATAACGCCCTCCTTCGCCTTACCTATAAATACCACAGCTAAGCCAGTTAGTAGCAAAATTATGGATCGAATGTTTTTATTGTAGTAGTACTTCATCGTGGAATTACCCTCCCGTCAGCCCAGTCAATTTTATTCCGTGAACCACTACTTTTTGTTCCACCTGAAGAACTATTTTTTGTTCCACCACCAAGCCCTGCTCCAAATCCAACTAATCCTCCAAATAAAGCTGCTTCTGACCTGTCTAGATCTAGGTATTCTCCTACAATTCCTCCAGTAATATAACCTCCAACTGCACCAATCCCTGCTCCAGCTCCTGCTCCGAAAGCTCCCCCTCCCGCTGCTGTTCCAATTTGGGCCGCTGCCACACCAACTGCTGCCGCTGCCGCGCCAACAGCAGCAAATCTTACCCCTGTGCTATATGGGTTTGAACTATCCAAGGTTGTGAAACCTCCATAAATCAGACCAAGGCCTGCACCGGCACCTATTGGTCCACCAAAAGCAACAAGTGCAACTCCTCCTCCAGCGATAATCATCGTATCGACTATTCTCTTGTCAATACCTGTAGTTTTTGAAATGAATCTCGAAGACTCATTTAAAATATTTGCGGTCGTATCAAAGGTCCAATTGCCAGCATCTTTGAAAAATCCATACCCAGATGGGTCTGCTAGGAGAATTGGGTTGTTAAGCACATAGATATACTTATTAATGTGTGTCAATGAATTACTTCTAAAGCCAGAATCAGGATCTACTTGAATAAATCGGCCAATTTCAGGCGAATAATACCTCGCCCGATAATAATACATCCCACTCTCTGAATCAAACTCCCTTCCCGTATAAGTAAAGTAAGGAGCAATCACTGGAGCCGCTGTCACGTCAATACCACCGCCATCTTTGATCGCGAGTAACTTACCAAAAGCAGAATATACGTAATGTTGAACCCTAAATCCATTCTCATCAGCAATATCTGTGATCGTTCCCAGACCATCTTTAATAAAGTAGAAGAAC
>JANRMG010000089.1:0-5920 GCA_033761855.1 Candidatus Caenarcanales bacterium | reverse complement strand
GCATTTTGGGCATTTTTTCTTGACATTTTTTATGTACTTTTCGCTTAGTACATTCATTTTCTCTCAAATTCTTTTCTCAATCTTTAATTTCAAAGATTACTTGGTGCCATTTTGTCCCTTAACCCGAGAAAACCAAAAATCAGTAGGGACTCAGCATGCTGAGTCCGAAGTTTCAGTTGATAGATTGTAAACCCAAAAAAGTAAGGGAAGGTTTGAAACCTTCCCTTACAACGTTAAGTGGCAAGATCATCTTGGATTGAGCGGCACTAGCATGCTAATCCGCTACTGATTTTGACTAGTTAATTTTTGCTAAAAGGAAAACCTAACTCTTCAAGCAATGCTCTTCCTTCAGCTTCTGTTAAGGCAGAAGTAACAATGGTGAATTGGAAACCTTTGTTAAGGCGGTTTTCGGTTTCTAAAAAGATTCTTTGATCTTTAACACCAACGGTAAAGTTGCCCTTACCATCGCTTTTAATTTTTATACCCTGGAAATCACGAATACGAGGAGCAGCAACAGACACAAAACGGTCAAAGAAAGCATACATTCTGTCGCGGCGAAGAGTAACCATAATTCCGTTAGGCATTCCTTCACGGATTTTAAAGGTTGCAATTGACTTCTTGGAATTTTTAATTACTGGCTTTTGCCCACTTAAAAGTGCTATGTCTTTAACTAATTCATCGAGCACATTAGAAGATTTTGCATCTTCGGCGTTAATACCTCTGCTAAGAACAATCTTCTTCAAACTTGGTGCTTGGAGGTCATTAGTATAACCAAATTTCTCTTTCAGAGAGGGAAGAATCTGTTCCTTATATTGTTGTTGCTTTCTATTCATTTGTTTTTCCTCTTTTTTATTTTGGCCTTTTAGTCAATATTTTCACCAGTTTTCACAGCCACTCTTTTGCCATCTTGCATTTTGATGCGGGTTGGAATGGTCTTTCCATCCTTCTCAACAGCGATAGCAACGCTCCAAATCCAAATTGGAAACTCTTTTTCGGTGATTTCACCTTGTGTCTGAGTTGGCGACTTTTTATGTCTTTTTTTAAGGTTAACTCCTTCAACAATGAGTTTGCCTTCTTTGGGCATAACTTTGGTTACCTTACCAACTTTGTTCTTATCATCACCGCTTAGAACGATTACTTTATCGCCGAGCTTTATGCTCCAACTTCTGTTGGGATTTGTACGGCCTTTTAACCAAGCTCTGTTAAGTACGATTCTGTCGCTCTTTTCAGTTGCTTTGATTGGGGACTTTGTATAAGTGATTTTCTTTTTTTTAGTGGTGCTCATGATGGCGTTTCTTATTGGATATTTATTTTTCTTAAAATCTCAAGACAGAATATTATATACTAAATTTTCTCTTGAGAAAGCCCTTTGGAAAATCTTTAGCTAACTTTGAGTTAGAGAACTTCAGGAGCCAAAGATAAAATTTTGGCAAAACCTTTTTCTCTAAGACTTCTGTCAACGGGACCAAAAATTCTGGTACCAATTGGCTCTTCTTTTTCGTTAATTAAAACGGCTGCGTTTTCATCAAAAGAAATAACTGTTCCGTTTTTACGTCTGCTCTTTTTCTTAATTCTAACGATTACAGCTTTGACGACTGAACCCTTTTTCACCGAAGCTTTTGGCTCGGCAACCTTTACAGATGCAACAATTACATCACCAACTATACCTGCCACATTACCTGAGCTGCTTCCATCCTTTAAGACACGGATGCACTCGATTTTTTTAGCACCACTGTTGTCGGCCACTTCTAGCCATGTTTCTTGCTGAATCATTATGCAACTCCCTCTTTTTTCTTAAGTACTTCTTTTAAAACGAAGAACTTTCTTTTGCTGATTGGTCTGCTCTCTTCTATGATGACCACATCACCTTCTTTAGCGGTTTCGTTTTCATCATGAGCCAAGAATTTTTTACGTCTCTTAATGAACTTTTTGTAGATTTTGTCCTTGCGCTGAGTTTCGATTAAAACTGAAATGGTTTTCTCGCTCTTATCACTAATGACAGTGCCAGTAAAAGTTTTTTTACCAATCTTAGTTTCTTTGGCTTCTTTAGGTGCTGTATTGGAGGATTCGTTGCTCATTTTTTTATAGGTTATTAATTAAGTTGATGGTTTGTAATAGTCTATTTGTTCTGACTATTTTTTGTTTGGGTGTTTTTTAGGAGGGTGATGATTTTAGCACGTTCACGACGAAGCTTACTTTTGTCACGAGGCTTTTCAATTTTCTCCTGAGGAAGTTTGAAGTAATTATCTAGTTGAGCATTAAGCTCTTCAAGTTTGGCGAGCAATTCTTCTTTGCTCAAAACTTCTTTTTTCTCTTTTGATGCTTTTTTTGTGGCAACTTTGCTCATTAGTAGTTAGCCTCCGCTTTAATAACTTTAGTTTGAATTGGGAGTTTGTGGCTAGCAAGTCTAAGAGCTTCTTCAGCTTCTGCAACACCAATGCCACTCATTTCAAATAAAACTGTTCCGGGTTTTACAACAGCAACCCAAAACTCAGGGTTACCTTTACCTCCCCCTTGGCGGGTTTCGGCGGCCTTCTTAGTTACTGAATGATCTGGGAAAATTCTAATCCAGAGCTGACCATTTTTCTTAACAAGCCTGGAAAGGCATCTTCTGGCGGCCTCAATTTGCTGAGATGTAATCCAGCCTGGATCCATTGACTTCAAACCGATTGTTCCAAAATCAAGCTTGTTGCATCTGGTAGCTAGACCAGTGCGTCTACCCCTCATTTGCTTTCTAAATTTTGTTCTTTTTGGCATTAACATGATGAAATCCTCTTTATATTTGCTGTTTTATAACTTTTCTCAAACAGTGCCTTACTTATTTTTGGGGCCTCTTTGGGGAACATTAGCATTAACTTGTCTGTTGATAATAACTTTGACGCCTATGATTCCATAGGTTGTTTCGGCTTCTGCAAAGCCGTTGTCAACATTAGCCCACCAGGTGTGAAGTGGAACTTTGCCTTCTAGATACCACTCTGTACGAGCTATTTCAGCCCCACCAAGTCTTCCTGAAATGATGATCTTGATACCGAGAACATCAGAGGAAGCCATAGCTTTGGCAATAGCTGTTTTAGCTGCTCTTCGAAAAGCCACACGACGTTCCATATCATAAGCAATCTTTTCAGCAATAATTTGCGGATCAGTTGCACTTGCCTCAATTACATTAAATCTTACTTCTTCGTTGATTTCATCTTTAACATATTGTTTAAGCTCATCGATACGCTGATTGTCTTTGCCTAGCAGATTTGCTGGTCTGATTGAATGAAGATTAACTTCAACCTTGTTATCTTTTCTGGCAATTTTGACTTTGCTGATGCCAGCCTTTTTGCCATACTTTTTAATAATCGCTTGACGAATCAACCAATCTTTTTTAAGAGTACCTGAAAGATCATGGAATTCAGCGAACCAGCTGGAAGCATATTCCGCTGCCAATCTTGGCTCTGAATCTCTTTCTCTCTTGACCCAAACACCTAATCTGTTTGCTCTTGCTGGTATTTTATGTCCCATGGCTTTTTAATTAACTCTCCTTAACGCTCGATTTAACACCGAGTTCAACGAAAACTTCACTATATCTTTTTCTAATTGGTCTGCCACGTCCTCTTGGACCAGCTTTCATTCTGCGTAATTCAAGCTTCTTTACAGCCCAAATCTTGGCTATATGAAGCTCCTGCAAATTAACGCTGGAATCGAGATTAACAGCATTGGCAGCTGCAGACTTGATTAGCTTTGCAAGCGGCTTACTAGCTCCAAGATCAGAGAAGTAGAGGAAGTTCATTACTTCAGGTAAGGCTTGTCCTCTAATAACATCGAGAGGTCTCTGGAGCTTTTCCACCGAGCCTTTAATCATTACTTGGGCTTTGGATTTTGCGGCAAATTGTATATTTTTCTTTTTCATAACTATTTACCTATCCTTTCTTGGCGGGCTTAACCGCGGCAGTAGCAACTTTGTGACCCTTGAACTTACGAGTTGGGACAAACTCACCGAGTTTGTGACCTACCATTGATTCAGTAATAAAAACAGGCACAAATTGTTTTCCATCATGGACAGCCATATTTAGGCTAACCATTTCAGGAATTATGTCTGATCTTCTCGACCAGGTTTTAATTAGTTTTTTGTCTTTCGTTTCAGCAGCCTTGAGAACTTTCTTTAAAAGCTTCTCATCAACAAATGGCCCCTTTTTTAGAGATCTTGTCATTATCGTTTAACCTTTATTTCTTGCGTCTCTTAATGATTAACTTGTTACTGTTTTTGCGTTTCTTGCGGGTCTTTAGACCATGAGGCTTACCGAAAGCAGTATAAGCTCCAGGAGCACCAATTGGACACTTACCTTCTCCTCCGCCATGTTTGTGGTCAACTGGGTTCATGACTACTCCACGGTTGTGAGGCTTGCGGCCTTTCCATCTGGTACGTCCAGCTTTACCTGAACTTTGGTTGTTGTATTCCGAGTTGCTAACCTGACCAAGAGTGGCGTAACAAGCGTCAAGCACCCATCTCATTTCGCCAGAGGGCAACCTTAAACCGGCTAAGCCTTTTTCTTTAGCTATAAGCTGTGCAGACTGACCAGCTGAACGAACGAACTTGCCACCACGACCTGGATAAAGTTCGATATTGTGAACAACAGAACCTAAAGGAACATTAGAAAGAGGCAGAGCATTACCAGCTGTAATTGGGGACTTAGGCCCACTTACAACTGTGTCTCCTGCTTTCAGTCCAGCAGGAGCGATAATATATCTTTTCTCTCCATCTTTATAAACAACCAAAGCAATCCAGCAGTTACGGTTTGGATCGTAGTCAAGGAAGCTGACTTTACCAGGTATATCCTGCTTGTCACTTCTTAAAAAATCTACAATTCTATAGATTTTTTTATGACCACCACCACGAAAACGGCTGGTGATTTTACCTTGGTTATTTCTTCCAACGCTTTTTGGAATAGCAACTTGAAGAGAGCGAGCCGAACGTTTCTTCTCTTTAAGTTTTCTTACATTTGCTTTTGCCTGGTCCCCGTCGGATTTCAGCTCAGAAAAATCCGGAACCAATTTGGTTCGGACGCCAGCTGATGTGGGTTTGTATTGCTTCAGTCCCATTTTTAAGTCACTTGCCTCAGAATCAAGTTAGTTTAAAACTAATAAGTATATAAATAAAAATGCTTGTCAAATCTATCACAATTTAAAAGGTAAAGTCAAAGGAAATTTTGTTTTTTTATTTACAAGAAGTATAGTATTTATAAGTATGAAAGAAAACTACCCATTTAAGTTTGAATATCCTTTAATTCTCAAAGATTTAAGCTTCATTTCGAAGCTTTATATGCTTACTTTTTATACAAAACCTTTTTCAGAAACAAAAAAACACGATGGGTTTATTGATTTATATGTTCATTTTAAAAACTTTAAAGATGAAGTTTTAATCAAAGAAAAAGTTTTGATTGAGAGTTTCAAAAGATATTTAAAAGAGCTTTTAGAAATAATGCAGAACAAAATTGGTGAAACTGAATTTATTTTCCATTACTATGCTCCAGAAACGTATGAAACCGAGAAGCAATCTTCTTTAAAAATAAAAGTAGATAATTCAGCTATCAATGCAAAAGTTTATTTGATGGATAGATACAAAAAATATGATTATGAGTTTGAGCTTTCTGAAGCAGAATTATATGAGTTTATAAATTCTACAAAAGAATTTTTACAAGTTTCAGCATAAATATGGAATTGTCTATTCTTTTTAAATGCCCCAAATGTTCCGCTCCCGTTTGCCAAAGAGCCTTTACCATGAATTTGGCCTTCGGCCACGACGAGGATCAATATTGCCTAAATTGTCTATCGGCAATGTACGAGCAACCCTTGAATGAATTTTTTGAGCAAGGCATACATTATGTAATGAGTCGCGATTGCTTTAAAGATGCTTGGGATAAATTACAAGACCCCG
>JANRMG010000088.1:0-24926 GCA_033761855.1 Candidatus Caenarcanales bacterium | reverse complement strand
TCTTCTGTGTCATGTGTTTAGCTAAGTAACTGAAAAATTAAGTTCTAACTATGATAGGTTAAAAAAAAATTCTTGTCAACCCCTATAGAAATTATTTTGTTAAAGCTGTTTGGTCAATTAAATTACCTTTTATATCGATCGATTTTAAGCTTAGGTTGAGGTAATTGCCAGTTACATGCAGAAAGTGATGAGATGAGTTAATCGACAGTCTTGGAAAATCAACTTTGTCAGCAAATTTGTGCAAAGAGGCACTGCCACCGCCAGAGACAACGTAAACCGTGGAGTTGATTTTATCTGTCCTTTCGTAAAGATGATTGTGGCCGCTTAGACAAAGATCAACACCGTGGGCATCAAGAATTGGACAGAGGTTTTTAATTAAATGTACATTGTTGTGGTGAACCAACCCCGAAGAATAAGGTGAATGGTGTAGGTTAACAATTTTCCAGATTGCTTGTGAAGAAGCCAAGCTTGAATTGAGCCAATTGGCTTGTTTTTGGTCAAACTCGTTGCTGTTTAAATTCCATATTTCTGAGGGGCCAATACGGAAATTGTAATAGTCGGGAGCTAAGAAATAACTTTTAAGGTGAACCGCCTTATCGGCTATCCAATCATGGTTTCCCCAAACTGGATAAAACTTAAAGCCTTTTTCAAGCATGGGTGCAAAGGGCTTAATAAAATTGGGATCTATAAGCTCTGGCTTCGCTGATGGATAGATGATGTCCCCGAGGAGGATAACGGCAGGAGTGTTTTCGGGGGAAAAATTATTAGCTAATTTTATTAATTCGTATTGGGTCTTCCAGCCTGTGCCCATGTCTCCCATAGCTATAAAACCAAAGGATTCTGAAGAAATTTTAGGCACCCATTTGTTTCTTGCCGAAATGATTGGTGGTGCAAATTGAAGAGGAGAAGCTTTCAGAGCCAAAGAGGCTGAGCTTAGTAATAATAACTTTAAAAAATCTCTTCTATTCATCGGAAAGGTCGGTTCTTAAACAAAAAAAGTTAAAATAATTACCTAGTTTAAACTTTTGCTTTGTCTTTGTAAAGTCTTATTAAAAGCCAGCATCCAAGAATTAAGCGATAAAAGGCAAAGATTATTAAGTTAGCTTCTTGTAAAAAAAGCAAAATTAATTTTAAGGTTAAATAACTCAGTACAAGAGAAAAGAGAAATCCGAGCAGATCCTCTCTATGAAATATCAATGATTTTTGTTCGGTGAATGTGTCTTTTAGGCTTTTGTAAAGCTCATAACCAAAAGAGGCAAGGATTATGGGTACTGATAGAATAATTGAGAATTTAAATGCCTCATCAAAAGCCAGATTTAAGAAACCACAAAAAGTCAAAACAATTCCAAGTCTAGAAACACCTCTGATTAAAGCTATTACCTGAACACAACCCAGAAGAAACATTCCTGAAAAGTTGATTTCGGAGATACTTTTAGTGTTTGTGTTCCATATAAACCCCAATGGAAGCAGAATCCCAAAGAATATAAAAAGAATAATATTTAGCAGATAATTCTGATTGCACCTTTTTATAAAATCTCTCAAAAAATAGCCAGTCAAGAGGCAAGGCAGAGAAATCAAAATAATTTTTGCAGAGGGTGATCTCAAAACTTCATTCCAAGCGGGTATCCCCTCTGACAAAAGATTGAAGCAAGTTTGGAAAGCGTCTATTGCAAGATCTTTTAGTTCCTGCCAAAGCACGATTAGGACAGCCAACAGACTTGCACCATGCAGCAGACAAGATTCTTTTAGTTTTACTTCTCTAAATCCAAATAATTTAGAGCAAAGATGAAGATGAAAAGAACTGCTTAAGGGTAAAAATTCGGTTAGACCCTGTACAAAGCCCAAAGCGAGAGATCTGAAAATTGAAGAGCTTGCTTTGTTTTTCAAACTTACTTTTAAATTTAGCCTGCTATTTTGTCTTTGCTTTTGTCTTCGTTCTCGGAAGAAGAACTTGAGGATCCAGCTTCTTCGTGAAAGGTTTTGGTTACTGTAAGTTCTTTAGATTTATCTTTCTGGGGTATTGCTTTGGGTACCACTCGGTGAGACATTCCAATTATTCCAAAGAAAGAAGGTCCTTTTTTGTCATAAGAGATTAATTCAATTTGCGCTCTAATTAATTCATCCTGACCAAGCTTATTGGCCGTAAAGAGACGTCTTAGTCCATCATCTTCGGTTGCGTCAGAGGTACTTCTAATAATTGCTTCCAGCTCTTTTTGTTTCTTCTGTACGCCTTTATCATCATCTTTTGTGGCTTCAGCTTTGATTTTTTCTTTATCTTTGTTTGGAGCTTTTTCGTCTTCTGGGAATTCTGTCAAAAGAATTTTGTCAATTAAAGCTCTGCCTTGAACATTCTCTGGAAGAGAATAATGTAATTGGGTAATATAATTGTCTCCCTCTTTTACTGGCTCTGGAACGTTAAGCTTGATTTTGCCTTCCGAAAGAAGTTTTTCGGCATCGGGGCCATAAAATTTCCACATTTGCTCTGAGAGGATTTCTTCGGAGACGATCTTCCAAGAATTGCCTGTCTTCTTCAAAGTGGTTACTCCTTGAATCCATCCTCTAAACTTTGGAGCATAAGGTAAAACCTTAGGATCTTCGACAGTGCCGTTAGCAACTGTTTCTTCGCTTAGGCTTATGATGGCATGATTGCCGCAAACCTTTACAGTAGATGGTAAGGAATTTATCTTTGCATCAGGATATTCAGCCCAAAAAGAGTTTAAATTTTCTCTGATTTTTTCTAAATTAATTCCGTCTTTGGTTATGAAGTTTGGAGAATAATATTGCAAAAGAGTTTCTACATCATGTTTATTCCAGGCGGTTTGCGTCTCTTCCATAACTTTGGTGACTTCTTTGTATGAGTCTTCATTGCCTGGACAGCCTAGAAAACTAAATTCTTGTTTCGAAGATTTTGAAGCACTAAATTTATTAGCTCTAGTCGTGCTGCTTTTTGTTTTATAATCGCTTTTTAAGCTCTTTGCTTGGACACTATCATTAAGTGAAAAGCAAGACATAGAGAGAGTAAAGAAGATTAAATACAGAGCAAACCTATTCATGATGTTGAAATTTGAGTTAGTGAAACAAATTAATTGCTATCAAAAGAATAAACCACTCACAAAAAAATGGTGGGAAACCAATGTTCATAAATTAGGATTAATTGCTTTGCAAACTCAAATAGAATTGCTGACTAAGGCTTCAGAAGAAGACCAAGACTTTGTTCGATTTCCTTTAAATGAAAAGCCAATGATTGTATCTTTTTCTCTTTCAATTGTTTCAGATGAGCGTATTCAAGAACTCAATTCTCAATACAGAGGGATTGACAAAGCAACCGATGTTTTATCTTTCTCTCTTCATGATGCTTCTCCTGCTGAGCTCATTCAAGCAATTCTGGCAAGCCAAAACTCAAATTGCAAAGCTCCAGAATTTGACCCAGAATTTGAATTGGGTGACATTTTTATTTCCTTGCCCCGTCTGGAGGCTCAGGCAGCCGAATACAACCATTCAATCGAAAGAGAGGCGGCTTTCCTTTTTACACATGGATTTCTTCATCTTCTGGGTTACGATCATGTTAACGTTAAACAAGAAAGTGAAATGTTTAATTTGCAAGATAGAATTCTGAATATGGCAGACTTTAGCCGAAAAATTAGTTAAAAAGATATTCAAACGGAAATTACGCTATGTTGCTAAAAAAGGGCATTGAGGTTGAACAATATACGGGTCAAAAGGATGGACAAGTTCTTCCACTGGCAGCTTTAGTCAGTTCCAATTTACCCGGGTTTACGGTAGAACCTGATCAACGCAACGTTGAATATGTAACCCCACCAGTTTATGATTATGATGAATTGCTCTTGAACCTTATAGAGCCCCGTATGAGGCTTAGAGAATTTTTGCAAAAAAACAACTCCGACTGGACAGTTGTTCCCGGAAGTACTTTGTCTCTTCCTTTTGATAAAACTTTCCAGTTTAGTAAACCGGAAGACCCTTATCATCAGCATATAAAAATCACTCACGGACTTTCAATTATTACAACCGGACTTCACTATAACTTTGGTATCGATGATCCAGAGCAACTAATAAGACTAGTTAATCTTATTCGCATGGAAGCCCCTTTGATTCTTGCTCTATCGGCTTGTTCTCCTTTTTATGATGGTGAAGTTACCGGCAATCAATCCCACCGTTGGATATCTTTTCCAAAGGTTCCGCAGTTTGTTCCTTTTTTTAAGGACCATGCTCATTTTATTGATTGGAACAACCAAACCATTGATGCAGGAAAAATGTTTAATGTTAGGCATTTATGGTCTGCCGTCCGTCCCAATGGGAATAACCGCCCGACAGACATCAACCGCCTTGAAGTGAGAATTGCCGATTTAAGTACAAGTTGGGATGTAATTCTTGCTATTACCGCTTGGATTGAGTTAAGAGTCCATTACTTCTTATCCAATCCCGATTATGAAGTTCCTTCAGATGACATTAGTTTAATAACTCTTTCTGATGAGAATGAAACTTCTGCAGGGCAAATGGGTCTGGCAGGCAGCTTCTCTGACTGGTTACTTGAAGAGGAAACAACAGTTTTTGGTGCAATTGAAGAACGTTTGGCATCAATTTATCCTATTGCTACTAAATTGGGAATAGCCCCTTTGTTAAAGCCTATAGAGAATATTTTGACTGATGGAAACGAGGCAAGCCAAAGACTTGAGAAATTCCATGAGGGTTATTCCATTAACCAAATTATGGAAGATTGGGTTGAAGATTCATTGGAAGAGGATTTGCGCAAAGCTAACGTTTTAGAAATAGTGTGATTCTGTTATGCTCTTCGCCAAAACAGGCATTAGCTCTTGCTTGAAGGTTCCCTTTTACAGGAGAGGTTTTGAAGAAAGTTAGTCTCTTTCACATAAATTGCTATCACCAAAGGATTTGTATAAGCTAAACTTTAAATACTAAAGACTTTGCCAAGGCTGCGAGGATTGCTGTTGAAGGCCATTTATTCTCAAAAAAATATTTCCTTTCAAAGCTTATTTCGTTTAGGAACTTTGTTGTTTATTTTTCTCTTGGCTTCTTGTGGTCAGGTGAGTACATCTAATGAACCTCTTTCGGTTACAAGTTCTACTCAGCTTTTGCCACTTACTGAGTCTTTGGCAAGAGGTTTTAAGAATGAAACTAACCTAAGCGTTGTTGTTAAAGGTACTCTTGGTCGCGAAGCCGAGCTTTTGGAGAAAGATTTAACCGATATTATAATTTCTTCAGAAGAGCTTGTTGGGATGAGTAAAAACGCGAATTTACAAAAGCAAGCTGTTGCTTATGATGAAACTTTGATTGTCACTTATCCTCAAAACAAGCTTCAGGAGCTAACACAAGACCAATTAACCGAGATCTTTACTGGGAAAATAAAAAATTGGAAGGAACTTGGTGGAGAGAATCGGAAAATTCAAATTCTCGCTCGGGAGTCTGGGGCCTCGATTAGAAGAACATTTGAGAAAGAGTTTCTAAACCTTCAAAATGCTAATTTGGGGCGTTTGGCTTTAACTGCTTTAGTTGTAAATTCCAATTCAGAGATGAAATCTGCCGTTTCCAAAGTTCCCGGAAGTATAGGCTATCTTTCGATTGGTTCTTTGGATGGGTCAGTTCAAAGTGTAAAAGTTCTTAAAAACGGAACAGAAGTTAAATCTCCGCGAAACTTAGTTTTTGCCGTTTGGCGAAAAGACAATACCAGAGAGGAACTACAAAGTTTTCTAGATTATCTTTTAAAGTCTTCAGAGGCAAAATCCATTTGTGCTGAAGAAGGTTATGTTTTTGCTGAGTAATTTACTGTAAGGTTTCGGACTGCTGTCAAAGAAACCCCCTCAATCCACCTTGCAGGGGGAAGCTTTTTACACTCCTCCTTGACAAGGGAGGCTGGGAGGGTTTTCCTTTAATAGTATTGCTCAACCGAAATTCTCTAAATGCCTTATAAAACTTAAAACCCCAAAGCCCGCCGGATTGTTGCGGGGGGTAAAGAAGGTATCTCTCTTCTCGGGCCAGCAGGTTCCTGCAATATCCAAGTGAACCCAAGGAGTGTTGCCAACAAAATGTTTAATGAAAAGAGCACCATTTTGTGAACCGGCCTGTCCACCAGAACCGGCATTTAAAAGATCTGCAATGGTTCCTTTAGTAACGCTTTCTTCATAATCTTCATATAGAGGCATTTCCCAGACTTTTTCACCTGATTGTTCAAAAGCTTTTTTAACTTCTTCGGTGAGTTCTTTGTTGTTGCTCATTAACCCGGCTGCCGTTTCCCCAAGCGCGACGACAATGGCTCCGGTTAAAGTTGCAATGTCAATTACATGGTCTGGTTTTTGCTGGCAAGCATAATAAACAGAATCAGCAAGTGTCACTCTGCCCTCTGCATCGGTGTTATTAATCTCTATGGTTTTGCCACTCATAGAGGTGATTACATCTCCGGGTCTGTAAGCGTTTCCTCCGGGCATGTTTTCGCAGGCGGCAACTATGGCTGTTACTTCTACCTCTGGGCTAATTTTTGTGATTACGCTCATCAATCCAATTACGGCTGCTGAACCGGCCATGTCGTACTTCATTTTTTCCATGGCCTTGGATGGCTTAAGTGATAATCCTCCTGAATCGAAAGTTACGCCTTTGCCAACGATTGCAACGTGCTTGAGTCCCTTTTTGTTTTTTGGTTTGTAATGAAAATGAATTAATTTAGATTCGTTCTTGGAACCCCGCCCAACAGCGAGGAAAGCGCCCATCTTTAATTTTTCGCATTCCTTTTCTCCAAGCACTTTAACAGTCAAGCGAGAATCCTTTTGAGCTTTAACCGCTTTTTGCGCAACATCAGCGAGATAAGCAGGATTTACAACATTAGGCGGTTCAATAATCAGTTCTCTGGCAAGTAGCACTCCTTGGGCGGAGGCAATTCCTTTTTCGGTTTCTTCTTTAATTAATTTTTGTTCGGCAGCATTGGCTTTGTCTTTTGGAAGAATTAAAGTAATTTGTTGAATGCCTTTGAAGGAATCTTTTTTCTCGTCTTCTTTTTTGCTAAGGTATTTTTCAAATTTATAAGGAGCCAGCAAAGTTACTTCAGTGATTGCACGGGCGATCTCGGCGATTTTTAATTTACTCTCTGTGCCGAAGATTTCAATGGTGACATTGGCAGCTTTTTGTGAGTCGGCTCGACGGATGGCGCTAGCAGTTGCCTTGCGGATTTGGTCTAGATTCTTGAGTTCCTTTTGACTTCCGAGACCAACTAGTAAAATCTTTTTGGCAGCCGTCTTTCCAAGTGACGGAACAACCAAACAGCTTGCCAGTTTGGCGTTAAAACTTTCAAGCTCAGCGTAACCTAAAATTACACCGTTCAAATCATCATTTAATTCTTCTAATCTGCCGGTGAGCTTTGCCTTTTTGTCTTTAGGAAAAGCCTCTTCGTAGACACCTAATATTAATAAGTCTGTTTTGTCTTTGTTTTCTTTAGCGGTGGTAAATTTAACTTCTAATTTTGTCATTATTAATATGCTTAGCTATAACGATGGATAGAGCCAATTATAGGGGTTATCTCTAAATTTTGTTACTTATTTGTTGCTTGGAAGAGTTTTGAATTGTGTATAATTCCAATAGACATTATAAAAATTCCTATAAAACCCTATGGGATATCCACTTCCAAGAAAAGCATTTGAACTGTTGGTTGAAGCTTTCGGCGATAAACATAAAGCCGAGGTGCTGAGTTGACAATCTCTGAGAGTGTAGAACATTCCAAAATTAAAGTAAAAGAAGAATTAAAGAATGAATTAGTTACACGGGAAATTTTTGAAGAAAGATTTAAAACGTTTGAAGAAAAATTCAAAAACTTAGAATTTAGAATCAACATTATGATAGGAATAGCAGCTGCTGCTTGTACAGTCTTTAATCCTGGCCTTATTGATCTAATGAAGAGCTTAATAAAATAACAAAAGATTAACCCCGAAGAAAATTTTGATTAAGTGCCCACCCTTTTTTGATGAGGGGTTACCATAAAGCTGTAAGATAAATAATGTAGCTGAGTAATAGGGTTATCAGGGTTAATAAGTTTTTAACAAAACGCAGCTATCTTTAAGTTAGGAAAATAAGACTCGATTTTTATGGGTTTTTAATACAAGTAGGGGTAAGTAATATGGCTACAGTAGAAGCAACATCAACGGCAACCTCAAGGGTGATTCGAACTGATGGAACAACCAGACCCGTTAATGTCCCTTTGTCAAGGTCAACAACAGAGCAGCCAATGGCGGTTACGCCATCTACTTTGAATCAGCTAGGTAGAGATGCTTTTTCTACTAGTGGTAATAATGTTCAAGATAGAACTACAGGATTTGTAAGGCCTAGTGGTGGCGGTAACTATAATTTAATGTATAATCCTTTCGATTTGGCTGTCAAAATGCTACGAGAGCCTCAGGGTATTCATGAACTGTTTCGTCAAATAGATGAAGCTTATGCATCCACCGGTGGAACTGGTGTCACTGTAGATGGAGCTCCTACAGTAATAAGAAAACTTGATGTCACAAGTAACTCAGATATTCCGCCAAGGTCAGCAGAAGCTGGCGGGGAAGCCAACAATTTACTTTTAACCCAATATTCAAAAGTTTTAGACACTTTGGAAAGTATGAGAACTCTGGGAGGGGCGTGGTTTGCCGCTCAATATAATCAAGAAGCTCAATCTAGAGGGATGGGTGAAACGCTAACCACAGAACAAGCTCAGGCGCTAGTTGATACAGCATTGTCACAAAATGGTAATGGTGTTCTTGTGGCAGTCAGGCAAAAAATCGCAAGTTTAAAGGGAATCACTGAGTTAGGTGAAGGTAAAAAAACTATTTCAGAAAACTTCAGTAAAGGCATAACCGAAATGAGAAATCAAGCTTATGGCGGTGGTGGAGCACAAGCTGGTAGATAAATATAGGTATTCCACTAACATCGAAAGATAATAAACAGCCTTAATAATAGGCTTAGGAGAAATATAAAAATGTCTATATCAAACTCGCTTGGGTTATCGCCTTCATTTGGTGTCAATTCAAGACCATTTACATCATTCAGTCCTAATAACGCCTTTGGCGGAATTGATGCAGGAAACGCTCAGCCGCAAGTGGATAGATTTCAGTCTTCTCCCGAGAGACTTACATCAACTAATCAGCAATGGGATAGTACGGATGATCGATATCTAGATGGTATTTTAAAATTAGCAGGGTTTGATGGTGGAGATCCTACGAGTTTCTTTGCAAGAGCTCAGGATCTAAGTAATTCTGTGTTTAGTGGTTCCGATTTTAGACCACTAACAGATGTAAATGGTAATCGTCTTAGCTTGCTTGGTAACGTTCCGATTGGAGGTTCTACTGGTTCAGATGTTCATGATGTAGGAAATCTTGAATCAGCAATTAATATAATGGGTTCAGAAATAGTATCTTTAACTGATTTTCAAACAAGATTAACTACTTTTGATGCCGAAGGTATTTCTAATGTTTTGCAAAAAAGAAATATTCCCAGAGCTCAAGCAGATCAAATGGGCCAACTTTTATGGCAATGGATACAAAGAAATAAAGCAGCACTTTCAACTGAAATATTAAATCAAACTAGAATTCTAAAAAATACTCAAGAGTACTTAAGATCTAGCATTACTATGAAAGATGCAATGCATACAAAGTATCAAGAAAGAATAAATAAAGTAATTCAAGGAATTGGTGGCGGTGGTCAGTAATTGTTTAATTTATCTTCTTAAATTATTTAGGGTCTAGATCCACCAGATTGAAGTTGCCTAAAGTCTTTCATCGTTTGTTCCCAATTGCTACTGAGAGTTTGGTATGAGACTTGTACATTTTGTACTCTAGTTTTACCTGCTGTTTCTAGCTGAGAGCGGACTTGTTCTATAAACACAGAAATAGGAATTCCTTTTTTAGCGAATATAAATAGTTGTAAGTCGGGTTTTTCTTCTGCATATTTAGCAATAATATCCATTGCCTCTTGATTGGTAGATGGTTTGCTGGATATCAAATACTCTTTTAAGCTTAAGTCAACTTCACTTGGTATTGCTGATTCATCAAAAGCAACATCTAGATTATCTTTGATCAATTTAAACCATTCTTGACCTTTGCCATATTCGAGAGTTGGCATTACCGTACTAGTTGTTTGTGCAAGTTTTTGAAGTTCTTCAGTAAGCAAAGTCATGGCATCCCAATATGTATTCGATATAAAACCTTCTGCAATTCCTGTTCTTAGATCGCTTCCTGAATCGGGGTCTACACCAGGGTAGTTTTTGTATAAAAGCAAAATATCACTCATAGCATAAGTTGCATCTAGCCTTAAAAAAGCAATATCTTTAGCTTTTGCTCTAATTTGTTCATATAAATTGGCATATGCACCCGTAGAATAATCTTTAGAGCTTGCTGCTCTGCTTAAAGATAAAGTGTCTGATGAGAAGGGTGTAGTGGTATTTCTTGAAGGATTTGGAGAATTGACAACTTGAGATGCTTTGTAAAGCTCTCTCATTGTTGAATCGCTTGTTGCATGATTTTGTACATTTACCATAATCGCACTAATTGATTACCCCTCGTTGTACAAATACAAAGGGAAAACCCACCTGAAAATTACAGAATATGAAAAAACTTTAATTCTTGAACTGCTCGAACCACAAATAACTAATCGATAACAGCGCCGTTCTCAGTCAGAAACTGCTCCAATTCAGTTATTTTAATCAAAATTCTTCCGTCTTCTCTCCTGTTTCTTACAAAGCCCTGGCGGCGAAGATTGGTGGTGGCCTTAATGGCGTAATTTAAAGAAACCTCGGCTTGCTTGGCTACTTGATTCATGTTAAGACCGTCTTGAAGTAAAGCTCCATGTTCAGTCATAATGCCTTTGTTGAGCACGGTTAAGTAGATTGCATAAGCTACTCTAACTTCTGGTTCCATGTTGCCATCATTAGCAGCTTCAGGGTTGTGGCCTGTATCTACTTGCCCAGCTTGATCGTTAATATGTTCACCAATATGACTATTAGTATGCTCAACCGAATGTTCCATAATCCTAAATTGTGAAATAAATAAGCGAATACAATTCTATCAGTCCCAAAAAAATTATGTTTAGATCTAAATATTAGTTTTATAGTAGTAGTCAGTTTTTACTAAAGTTGTACAAATAATTTAATGGTCGCCACAAAAAAGACTTTAATTGCTCCCTCTATCCTTTCGGCGGATTTTTCTCGGCTGGCTGATTCGGTGGCTCTCGTCGAGCACGAGGGAGGAGCAGACCTTTTGCATATTGATGTAATGGACGGACATTACGTTCCGAATTTAACGATTGGGCCTTGTGTGGTTGCCTCTTTGCGTAAGAGCTCCAAGCTCTTCTTTGAGTCACATTTGATGGTGACTAACCCGGACGATTTACTCGATGAATTCATTAAAGCCGGTTCAGACCGCATAGTGGTGCACCCAGAAACTTGTTTACATCTGCATCGTACCCTCAGCAAGATTAAAGAGGCTGGAATTCAAGCCGGTTTAGCTTTGAACCCAAGTACTCAAATTGAGGATTGCTCATTCGAATATTTGGCTGAGCTCATCGATAGCGTGACGGTAATGAGCGTTAATCCGGGCTTTCCAGCGCAAAAGTTTATTCCATCGGCTTGTAAAAAGATAGAAGATTTGGTGGCCCACTTTGAGATGCTTGAAATTGATTGGATAAAAATACAAGTTGACGGTGGAATCAACAGCCAAACAGCTCCGCTTGTCGTTAAAGTTGGAGCCAATATTTTGGTGGCCGGTAATGCCGTTTTTAATACCCCCAATCCATTGCAGGCGGTGAAGGATTTGAGGGATTCTGTTGGGTAGTTGAGGGGAGTAATCCCCCACGTCCACCATTGAAAGCTAAAGAACATAGAGTGTGGCGCCCCCTTTAATAAAGGGGGCCGAGAATCCATCGTTGGTTTCACGAATTAATTGTGTTCGAGGGGGGATTATTTTCTCTAATCTCAGCGGGTGTGGGGGATTACCTTATTCAAAAACTCGCAAAGTGCCACAAATTTCTTTAATGCACTTTAGTTTTTCAATTTCAGCTAGCGCTTCTTTAAAGACATCTTCCTGAACCAAGTGGGTAAGCAAGATTAAAGTTGCTTCTCCTTTTTGATCCCATTTTTTGTCTGAATGATTTTTTGAGTTTTTGCTTGAGTTCTTGTTTAAATGAGCTTCTTGGTCAATAGAACTTAAGCTCACATTAAACTTAGCCAAAATGTTTCCAACCTGGCCTATTACGCCCGCCTCGTCGGTGACGCGCAGCCTAACATAAAAACAGTATTTGTTGTTTGGGCTGTGATTGTCGATTGGAGCGGAGCTTTCATAAGGCAAGGGTGATTCAGTTAAGTTTTGTTTGGCTATCGAAAGTGCATCACCAAGAATGGCGCTTGAGGTTGCTTTGGGTCCGGCTCCCGGACCGACCAGTAAAAGCTCATTAATCAAATGTCCGCGGATTTGGATGGCATTGGTTACGCCATCGATTTGCGAGAGCGGTTGTTTGTTCGATATGAGCGAGGGATAAACTCCGATTGAGATTTTTTCATCCGCGCCCTCTTTGCCGCTTGAGAGCCTGCGAGCAATGCCTAGCAACTTAATCGAAAAATCCCATTTTTTAGCAAAGTGAAAATCGGCCGAAGAAATTTTGCTAATGCCTTCATTTGGAATTTCATCGGGGCTAATGTAGTTATGAAAAGCCAGAGAAGAGAGAATACTTGTCTTGTACTTCGTGTCAATTCCTTCCAAATCGTTGGTTGGGTCTGGTTCAGCGTAGCCAAGGTCTTGGGCTTGTTTTAAAACGTCGGCGAATTCTTCTCCCGCTTTCATGGCTGAAAGAATATAGTTGGTTGTACCGTTTAAGATCCCAACCACTTCGGTGATTTTGTTGGCCTTGAGGCTGTCCAGCATGGTGTTGATAATGGGAATCCCCCCGCCGACGGTGGCGTCAAGTCTAACTTGGACTTTGTTTTGGTGGGCGGCTTTAAATATTTCGGGGCCGTGTTTGGCAATTAACTCTTTATTGGCCGTCACAAAGTGCTTCCCCGAATTTAGAGCTTTTAAAACATAATCTAAAACCGGTTTGTCACCAGACATGACTTCAATCACCAAATCAATCTCTGGATTGCTTATGATTTCTTCGGGGTTTATTGTAAATAAAGTTTTTTCCTGTCCAGCTGCCAGGTTTGGAATATCTCTTGCTTTGTTTGGGTCTTTAACTAAAACTTTTTTTAAAGTTAGTTGTTCAATATTGTTGCTCAACAACTCGTTAACAACGGCTGAGCCAACGTTTCCGCAGCCTAAAATACCAACCCTTAATGCTTTTTTATTCATAACAAATTTAATAAATTGTTTAGCTATTATATCGATTGATTGCTTTGGCGCAGTAGAGATTTATTGGTCAATTAAACCTCAGGCTAGGGGTAAGGTTCCTAAACCGCTATCACTTCAATCTCTGGATCTACTTCTTCTCTTAGTCGTTTTTCGATTCCATATTTAATTGTCATTTGGCTCGATGGGCAATTTACACAAGCGCCTTTGAGGCTTAAAGTTATTTTTTTATCTTCAATCGAATGGAGCTCCAAGTAGCCGCCATCAGCAATTATGCCCTGCTCAACTTCGTTAAGAATTTGGTTTATTTTTATTGTTAATCCTAATTGTCCAGTGAGATTAGTTTCCATAATTAATTAAAAGTAAATATTAGCTAATCCCATTTAAAAAACTAGCCGAAGAACCCAAAATTCTCTGTTGATAAAGAAAGACAATTATAACTTAAGGATATTGTTCAAAAAAAGCTTCTGGTTTTAAGAATACATCTAGAGGGTTATCTGCTATAGTCTTTTTCAAATCTTAGTGAGTCTTAAGTTATGGGTAAAGGCAGTAATTCCACACCACGTTCTTTTAAAAAAGCCGTTATAAGAGGAACTCGCTTTATTAAAAAGCAATCTCTCAAATTTAACCCTAAAGCCAATTATGATTCCAGGCGCAAGAATACCAATGAACCAATCGTTGCTGTAGACGCTATGGGTGGAGACTATGCACCGCTCGAGGTTGTAAAAGGTGCTGTTAGGGCGGCAGCCGAATTTGGGATTCAGATTCAATTAGTGGGGCCGCCCGATCGGATTTCTCGGGAGCTTGGAAAATATGACATAAAGAATCTCCCCATTGAGATTGTGCCTGCCAATGATTACATAACGATGGAAGACAAAAACCCTGCCACAGCCGTAAGACGTAAACCCGATTCTTCGATTATGGTTTGTATGAAACAAGTTGCTTCTGGTCAGGCTGATGCAGCTGTAAGTGCCGGAAGTACTGGTGCCGCGTCAGCGGCGGCTTTGTTTTGTTTAAAACGTATTCCTGGAATTGAAAGACCGGGCATTTGCGTGAGGCTTCCAACAACTTTGGGAGAGATGGTGCTCATCGACGCTGGAGCTAACGTTGATTCCACTCCCGTGCAAATGGCTCAACATGCCCTTATGGGAAGTCTTTTTGCTTCCAATATTTTGAATGTTGAGGTTCCTCGAGTGGGTTTGCTTAATATTGGTGAAGAGCCCGGCAAAGGGAATCACTCATCCAAAGAAGCTTTTGCAATTTTGGAAAAAATGAGCTCTATAAATTTTGTTGGTAATGTTGAAGGAAGAACTCTTTCGGAGCACTATTGTGAAGTGTTAGTTGCCGATGGTTTTATTGGAAATGTCTTCATTAAAACTTTGGAAGGCACAATCAAGATGTGCTTTCAAATGCTTCACCAGGAGCTTACAAAAACCATTGATCTTAAAATGGGAGCTATGATTTGTAAGCCAGCTTTTAGGTCTCTCAAACAGGATAGATTGAATTATGCTAAATACGGCGGGGCTGTTCTGTTGGGCGTTCAGGGGGCTGTTGTAATTGCGCATGGTGTCTCTAATGATTTTGCAATTATGAATGCTATTAAACTCGCGGCTGACACCGCTCGTCACAAGGTAATTCAAAAAATCAAGGATAATTTGAGTTTAGAACAACTCAATGAAGTTAAAGGACTAGATGAAGAAGGATCTAATGAGTCTGAAGTTTCATCCGAATCTTAGCTCCAAGATTGTCTTAACTCAATAACTCATCTGCTGTAAATAAATAATGAACCTGCAAATTACCTTCTTTTTCGAGGAGGGCTTTGCCAACTTCCTCGCGGAGAACCAAACAAATTAAATGGTTAACTATACAGCCGTTTTCGCGAAGCGAATTAACCGCTTTGAGAGAAGATACTCCGGTGGTTACTACATCTTCTAAAACAATTACGTTTTCGTTTCTCTGGAGCGGACCTTCGACAAGCTTGTTGCGGCCGTGCGCTTTGGATTCTTTACGGATATACCCAGCCTTGAGCGGATGCCCCGCCAAAAAAGAGAGCATAGAAACACCGCTAACTATTGGGTCAGCTCCAATAGAGGGTCCTGCCACGCCTTGGATTTGGTTTAAAACCGGTTGAATCATAGACCAAATTAAAAAAGAAGCGAGGGTCACGCCTTCTCCTGTGAGTGTTGTCAGGCGGGCGTCCAAATAATAATTGCTCTGTTGTCCAGAGGCCAAAACAAAATTACCCTTAAATAAAGAATTCTCTTGAAGAAGTTCGGCTAGTCTGGCTTTTGCCTTTTTTAAAGAGCTGTTCGAAAAGTCGAATTCAAGCTTGTTTAATAGCATTTTTTATTTGTCGATTAATCTCAAATGAAATATAGCAAATAGTAGTAGGCATAATTTAATTGCGGTTAAAGATTTAATATAGTTAAGTTAGATTAAAAATCTGATTGAAAAAATTTGATTAATTATTTCAAAGAATCTTAAAATCCTGCGCGTTTAGAATTTAGTTATGCAAAAGAAAATTTTAGTCTTCGATGCCAAACCTTACGATACTATCTCCTTCGACAAGCTGCCAGCCGTAAAAAACAAAGAATTGCTACTCGATTACGTTGAGTTTAAATTGGGCCGCAAGACGGCTTCCTTGGCTGAGGGTTATGATGCCGTTTGTGTTTTTGTTCATGACTTGGCCGATGAACAGACACTCAAGTCTCTTAAAGATCATGGCATAAAACTGTTGGCTCTCCGCTGTGCTGGTTATAACAATGTTGCTCTCAAAGCCGCTAAAGAGTTGGATATAAAAGTCCTCCGGGTTCCCGAATACTCTCCTTATGCTGTCGCTGAACATGCGGTTGCCTTGATTATGTCTCTCAATCGCAATACTCACCGTGCCTTTTTGCGGGTTAGAGACAGCAATTTTTCTTTGAACGGTTTAGTTGGTTTTGATATGCATGGCAAGACGGTAGGCCTGATTGGAACCGGCAAAATAGGACAAGTAGCCGCAAGAATTTTAAAAGGTTTTGGTTGTAAGGTTTTAGCTTACGATCTTTATAAAAACGAAAAAGCCGCTCAAGAGATAGGATTTGAATATGTTGCGCTCAAAGAGCTTTATTCATCGGCGGATATTATCACTCTTCACCTTCCGCTAACGCTTGAGACTTACCACATGATTAACAAAGAGTCGCTCCGCATGATGAAAGATGGGGTGGTAATTATAAACACTAGTCGTGGTCAGTTGATTGATACAAAGGAATTAATAAATGGTTTAAAGTCAGGTAAAGTAAAAGCTGCCGGCTTGGACGTCTATGAGGAAGAAGACGAGTATTTCTTCGAAGATTGGTCTAACCAGGTTGTGCAAGACGACGATTTGGCACGCTTGTTGAGTTTTAATAATGTTTTAGTTACTTCTCACCAAGCCTTTTTCACCGAAGAAGCACTTTTTAATATTGCCGATACAACCGTTAAGAATATCCAGGCTTTCTTTGATGGTAAGGAGCTTGTGAATGAGGTTCATGTTTAAGTAATCCCCCATATCCTCTATCTAAAGCTAAAGAACAAAAAGTGTGGTGCCCCCTTTAATAAAGGGGGCCGAGGAACCATCGGTGATTTGGTGGATTGGTTATGTTCGAGGGGGGGGGTATTCCTATCCTCCAGCTTCAAATCCGGGATACAGAGTCATCCCACCATCAATGTATAAAGTTTCACCGGTTATATAATCCGAATCGTCACTAGCAAGCCAAACAGCTGCTCGCCCAATTTCATTGGCCTCGCCTATTCTTTTATAAGGAATTAATTTCATTAGGCCTGCATAGGCTTCTGGTGTGCTCCAAGCCTCTGTATTTATTGGTGTTCTAATTGCGCCCGGAGAGATGGAATTCACGCGGATACGATAGGGAGCCACTTCTTGAGCAATGCTTTTCATGAGCATCATCACTCCGCCTTTGGAAGCGGCATAGTTAACGTGCCCCGCCCAAGGAATAATGTCGTGGACAGAGCTAGTGCAAATTATTTTGCCAGCCGCACAAGAAATCTCTGGCTTTACGCCATGGTTTTTAAAGATTTTTACCGCTTCGCGGGCACACAAAAACTGTCCGCGCAAGTTAACGTTAATTACTCTGTCCCACTGTTCCGCTGTCATTTCCTCGAGCGGAGCATCCTTTTGGAGGCCAGCATTATTTACCAAAATATCTAATTTGCCAATTTCTGAGGCAAAGGCTTCAAACATCTTTAAAACTTCGGATTCTTGGCTTACATCAGCTTTAAAGATTACTGTTTTTGAACCGCATCTTTCAATTTCAGCAGCTGTTTCTTTAGCACCCTTTTCATCGGAAGCGTAATTTACCAACACATCGGCCCCAGCTTGCCCTAAAGAGATTGCAATTGCCTGGCCTATCCCAGAGCTCGCACCCGTCACTAATGCTTTTTGTACCTTTAAAGTTTTATTTATTGGGCACTGTGGCTGAACGGCAGGAGGCAAGTTGTGCTCTTTATAAAAAGTTTCCATTTTTAATTATTCGGTGCAAAGGATTTAAAATGATTGTCCCAATTTAATTAAATTTTGTTTGAAAATTTTTTGATCTTAAAATCCTAGTTTTAATTCATTCCAAAACTATACTCTTCGGCTTCAATCATTTTGGCCCCATTACCCTCAATTGACTCAATAACACCGGGAATTGACAAATAATATAAAGCTTCTTGAATGGCGATCCAGTCTTTTTCGGAAAGTAAAACACCGTTGTGGTGAGTACCTGTTATTTGAATTGGCTCTTCAGAAGACGCGAGCTCCGCAAGGATCGAATCAAGCTTTTCTTTGAACTGCATTACCCCAATACTTTTCATCAGTTTTTAAAGCTCTCTAGACTGTCATCAGACTAAATTCCATATACCTCAAAGATTTCAGCGGAATATCTCGCTTTCCCTTATCTCACCTCCCCTTGTCTCGTCTTCGTTTGCTATTATTTGTCTCAACGCATTCAGCTTTTAATCTGTGCTCTATGATTTCGATATTAGGTATTGTATTAATACTTCTTTTTTGCTATTTCCTCTCCAAATCAAAGAGACTAATCAGCTGGAGAACTGTCATCTCGGGTTTATTTCTGCAAGCGGCGCTTGCCTTTTTTATTCTTAAAACCGAAACAGGTCGCAAGGTCTTTGAGTTTTTAAGTGGTTGTATTACAGCTTTGATTGACATGGCCGGACAAGGTGGACGTTTTGCCTTCGGCCCCCTCTATGACTCTCCTGATTTCATCTTTGCTTTCAAAGTTGCACCAGCAATTATTTTTATTTCCTCTTTAGTTTCCATTTTGTATTTCCTGGGTGTCATGCACCCAATTTTAAAATCTTCTTCCTGGCTCTTGCACCGTTTAATGCGCGTTAGCGGAGCCGAAGCTTTAGCAAATATTGCTAGTGCCTTCGTCGGGCAGGTTGAATCAGCTTTGCCATTGAGGCCTTATTTTGCAAAATTGAGTCAAGCCCAATTTTTTGCAATTATGGTCGGAGGGATGTCCACTATGTCGGCGGCGCTTTTAGCCACTTATGCAAGCCTGGGAATTCCCTCTAAATATTTAGTGGCTGCCAATTTAATGGGAATCCCCTCAGGGCTGGTGATTGCTAAGATGCTTTGGCCTTCTCCTAAAGAAGAAAATAGGCAAGTTCTTCCGGAGCCCGAGCCAACGCAAGCTGCTAACGTTATGGATGCAGCTGTCCACGGTGCCCAAGAGGGTCTTAAAATCTCTTTGGGAGTAATTAGTATGGTGATTGCTTTCCTATCGATCGTTGGCTTGCTCGATTTGTTCATGGGACTTGCTCACACTTCCATGTCGCAAATTCTTGGGGTTTTGCTTTCTCCTTTTACGGTTCTTCTTGGCGTGGCCCCTGAAGATTCGCGACTAATTGGTTCTCTGGTCGGACAAAAAGTTGCCCTGAATGAATTTGTCTCTTATTTGGATTTATCGCACAAAATGAATATGTGCCATTTAGCTCCCAAAACACTGATGATTGCAAGCTTTGCGATTTGTGGTTTTGCAAATTTTGGAAGTGTGGCGATCCAATTGGGCGCTTTTAGTCAAATGCTTCCCGAACGTCGTTCCGAATTTGCTGAGATGGGAATTCTTTCAATGTTCGGTGGTGCTCTTGCCTCTTGTCTGTCGGCTTGTTGTGCAAGTTTGTTTTTTTAAGATACAATTTTATGTGACTCCTCTTCTGAAAACTCATGCTCACCAAGCTTACTATCAAGAACTTCAAAAAATTTGATGATGTAGAGATTGAACTTGGAAACCCTGTTGTTTTTGTCGGGCCAAATAATTCGGGTAAGACAACAGCCTTGCAGGCTTTAGCATTATGGGAACTTGGGCTAAAGAGATGGCTTGAAAAGAGGGGTGCAGAGACCAAAAGAAAACAAAGGACAGGAGTTGTCATAAATAGAAAGGATCTTTTAACAACCCCAATTCCAGAAACAAATCTTTTATGGAGGAATCTTCAGGTTAGGCAAGGTAAAAAGGCTGGTAAAACTGGAACTGAAAATATAAAGATTCAAATATGTCTCGAAGGTATTTTTCAGGATTCACAGGAATGGAAGTTTGGATTAGAGTTTGACTATCATAATGAAGAGACTCTCTATTGTAGACCTGAAATCACGGATCATAACTTAGATGAACTTTTAAAAGGACCTTTTAAAGAATTTTCAATTGCTTTTCTCCCTCCTATGTCTGGCTTGTCTGATAGAGAACATCAAAAAACGGTTGGAGAAATTGATTTCCTCGTTGGTCAGGGAAGAACAGCTGAGGTTTTACGGAATTTATGTTATAGATTGTCTTCTAATCAACATTCTCAGAATAGCTCTGAGAGATGGAAGACAATAAAAAATAAAATGGCAAAATTGTTTGGAACGGAAATTATAGATCCAACTCTTGTCTCTGAGCGTGGAGAGATTGAAATGAGTTACAGGTACAATGGTATTGTTCTTGATATTTCATCTTCTGGTCGAGGATTTCAACAAATTCTTTTATTACTCGCATATTTGGAATGTCATCCAAATTCAATATTGTTGTTAGATGAGCCCGATGCACATTTAGAAATTATTAGACAGAAGCAAATTTATGAGGTTTTATCTTCAACTTCAAAAGAGCTTGGTTGTAATGTTTTAATTGCTAGTCATTCAGAAGTACTGCTAGATGAGGCAGCTGGAAGAGATACAGTGATTGCCTTTTTGGGTAAACCTCACAGAATCAACAATAAAAGCCAATTGCGCAAATCTTTGGTCAATATTGGCTTCGATCAATTTCTTCAGGCAGAGCAAAAAGGCTGGGTCTTGTATTTAGAGGGTTCATCAGACCTAAAAATTCTTTTAGAGTTTGCTAGAAAGCTTAAGCATAAAGCTTTTAAATCTTTAGAAGATGTTTTTGTAAAATATGTCTCAAATCAACCATCAAAAGCGCAAGAACACTTTTATGGCCTCAAAGAGGCAAAGGATAATCTTTTAGGAGTTGCTCTGTTTGACAATTTAAACGCTATCCTACAGAACAACGATTTTTACCAAGAAACTCAATGGAACAAGAAAGAAATAGAAAACTATTTATGCACAAAACAAGTTTTACAAAAATGGGCTACAAAAAAGTATCCTCATCATTTTCAGGTAATGACTACTTGTATTGAAGATTTAGAGAAATCATTTGAAACTTTGAGGAAGCCCTCTCCATGGTCTTCAGAAATTAAAGTAACAGATGATTTTTTGAATCCTTTATTTGATAATTTTTTTGACAAACTTGGATTGCCAAATTCTTTTCAAAAAACCGACTATCATGAACTAATAGAGTTTCTTGATTTAAAGTATGTTGATCAAGAAGTCTCTCAGAAGTTAGATTTAGTGTATACAATGTCTCAGAAAGCAAAACCAATTTTAATTTAATCAATGAGAGACGATAGCCAGCCAATTAAATCGGTACTTTTTAACCAATTAGAAACTATTGGCCTCATTGTTGAGCATACACAAGCCAGTCTCAGTTATTTATTTCATGGAACAGTTAATTCCAAAGAATTTTGGCGGCACGCTTATGAGACGGCCTGGAAGACCATCTCCACCGTTGTGATTACAACAACCTCAATCGGAGCGGTTAGTTCTTTGCAGCTAACTAAGCATTTTGCCACCTTCGGTGCGCTCAGCGAAATTGGCGGAGCTAATGCCATGGCTCAAGTTCGTGAACTGGGTCCTGTAATAACCGCTATTGTAGTAATAGGTAGAATTGGTTCTGCTTGGGCGGCCGAGATAGGTTCTATGAAGATAACCGAACAAGTAAATGCCTTAAAGGTTATGCGCATAAGCCCGGAATGGTTTTCGGTGGCACCAAGGGTTTTGGCTTGCATGCTTGCAATGCCGATTCTGAATGTGGTAGCCATTATTTCAAGCCTAGTTGGCGGTTATATAGTTGCTGAGCTGATAGCCGGGGTGGGGATTGTAACCTTTGTCGATTCGGTAAAAAGATATATTGATGTTTATGATTTCTTTGTAACTAGTTTTAAGTCAGTTTGCTTTGGGGCTACGGTTGCCTCTATTGCTTGTAGTTTTGGTCTGCAAGCCAGTGGAGGGGCGGCAGGAGTTGGAAAGTACACAACAAGAGCGGTGGTAACTTCGCTCATCTGTCTCTTTGCTTTTAATTATGTTTTATCGTCCATCTTTTTCTCTTTGTTGAAGTGATTGATTATGACTAGGAATTTTTCTGAGGTTGGTGAAATAATCCCCCAAACCCGTTATCGAAAGCTAAAGAACAAAAGGGAGGCCCCCCTGGTAAGAATGAAGCAAACCGAAAGCCTCACGGCTTCCGTCAAGCAACCCGTGCTCACGCACAAATTAAAGGGGGCCGAGAAACCATCTATGAATTCACGGATCAGTTTTATTCGAGGGAGGATTATTTGTCACAAGAATTGATAAGTATTGGCCGGCTCATAAGACCGCAAGGCCTAAAAGGAGAACTAAAGGCCGAAATTTCTTTGCCTGGCAATTTTAATTTTTATGAGCTGATTCAACAAAAAGTAATTTTAAAAGCTTCTGCAGATGAGCCTGGCAGTGAGTGTTTGCGAGAAATGTTAGTTGAAGATATCAAACCTCTCAATCGTAGTTTCTTAGTAAAATTCTCCGGAATCGAATCTCTAGAAGAGGCCAATGACTTCAAGAATCAAGAGGTTTTTTTAGCTAAAACCTTTTTTAAACAATTGCCCGACAACGAATTCTTTATTGATGATTTGGTGGGTTTAAAGCTTTATGAATTTACTCACTCTGAGCTTGAAGTCGGTGAAGTGCAAGAATTAATCTTTAATCCTGCCAACCATCTTTTAAAGGTTAAACTCAAAGATTCACAGAAAACCTTTTTGTTGCCTTTTATCGATGAATACATAAAAGGCGTAGATTTAAGCCAAAGAAAAATATTAGTTTCCGAATGGCAGATCTTTGCTGAATAGAGAATCTCATTTTCATGGAAATAGGCTCAGTATGCTAGCCCCTACGTCAATCAATTTCTTTTTGTTTTTTACTCCCTCTCCTACAAGGGGAGAGGGTTGGAGTGAGGGGTTTAAATGCCAAAAGAAGCCTCGTAACGGTTAGCACGAAAAAGAGTTCCAATGTCGTTGACTCTAATGCCGTATTTGCGCATAGCGGCGTGAGCCAGCGGAGCAACCATTTGTCTTAAATAAAAAGGTTGGTTAACCACAAAATGGTGGATTACATGAGTGCTTCCAAAGTTAAAGCAGAAAAGCTGCAAGGGCACCATGAACCAAGGGTGAAGAACCTGCACTTGTTTTAGTATGTCTCCCTTTGATATGTCTCCATAATAGTGGCAAGCCGAGGACACAATCGAAAGGCAGGCCTGACGGAGGATATTTGGCCCAACGTAAATTACCATCATAATGTTAACCAAACTTATATACCAGTCTGGAAACGGAGGAAGCACTTCGTGAATTATGTTAATTACTTTCCATCCTTGGTGAGTGAGAAAGCTAAACCAAAAGACATTAAAGATAATAAAAACCGGAAAAGTTGCTTTTATTATCTCGCTGAGCCTAAAGTTGGGGATTTGTTCTTTTAATTCTTTAAAATTTATCCACCCAAGCGCTGTGTCCACCATGGTCAGCACCCTCTTCAATCCGAAGGGCATTCCGTTGCCGATTAATCTTTCTTCAATATCGTTGATTTGCCCTGATTCACGGTGGTGTATAAGGTGAATCATTCGGCGGTACCAGGGGCTAATAAGGTTACCTCTAAAGAGCCAGATTAAGCTCATAAAGATGTTCTGCACAACGGGCTTAGTTCTAAAATAAAGATGGTGGATGAGGTCATGTTCCATCTCATGAAGGAAAGAAGTGCAAAAAGCGTTAAGGATGAAGCAGAGCCAGGCCGGAATAAAACCCTTGATATACAAGTAGGAATTAAAGCAAAAGGCGAGGCAAGATCCAACAAGAATGAGAGAACCCAAAAGGTTTTGCTTGTATAAGATCGGAAACTTGCGCTTAAGTTTTTTTTCAGAATAATGGATCAGAGCAGTAATTCGAGTGATCTTCTCTTTATCGCTTAGGTTTAAAAATTTTTGTCTTGTAACCAAATTAGGTCTCAAATTAGTTGTTACTAGACCTTGAGATCCTAAACTAGGAGGCGCTAAATTAGTAGGAATTAAAGTAGTGGTCATTAAAGTAAAAATTTATAATTAGTTACCTTTTATTTTAGAGGAATTTATGAGGAACACGCTACAAAAACAATGGCTATTTGAATATTTTTTACTAAGTATTCCTTTGGTAAAAATTACCACCAAGTAAAGTTAGATTAGCTTCAATAGTTGTTCTGGTATCTAATTCGAGCTTGTTAAGGCAAGACTGAATGGTCACTGCCCAACCACCCGTGATAATAATCTTAAAGGGAGCCTTCTTATTTTTGCTGGCCTCTTTCTTGGCAAAGTTTATTGCATCTTGAACCAACAAAAGAGAACTGTTAATCATTCCATCACAAATTGAAGCCTTGGGGGTTTTGGCTACCATTGAGGGTTTCCAGCTTAAACAATATTCAATAAAATCCATCTCAGTAATTTTAGGAAGGCTGGTTGTGTCTGATTGTAAGGCTTTAAGGCTACTGGATATTCCGGGGAGAATATAACCTTTTATATATTCATAAACTTTGTTCTCGGGAGAGAAGCTCAGGTAAGTCAAAGTGGTGCAGGTGCCAAAATCTAAAACTCCTAAACTGTGTTGTGGAAACATTCCAATTGCACCGACAAGATTGGCTAGACGGTCTGTGCCCATTTCTTTATAAAAGCCCCTAATGCCATATTTATTGCAAGCAAGATCTGGATCAAAAAAACAAACCTTTGGTTTTTTTACAGCTATCTCTTTTAGGTCTGGTCTCACGCTTATAACTAGTGTCTCTGCGCCATTTAATTCTAATTTTTCTAAATCATCTGCGCTGCAAGCTGCCTTTTTTACAGACTTTATGGTGTTTCCAGAAAATACAGCTAATTTTCGATTGGTGCTTCCAAGAAGGGGTATTTGTTTTTCTTCTGAATCCGTCACTGGTTGAACCTAAAGGGGGAGTTAAAGTGAATTGGCAACTTTTTTGCG
>JANRMG010000087.1:0-2484 GCA_033761855.1 Candidatus Caenarcanales bacterium | reverse complement strand
ATTTAAAGCGTCTTTCCGAGCGTTCCAAGAAGTATTTTGAAGCAACCTTGGCTTATGTTTCTGCTGCCTTCAATCTTGTGCTTAGACTCTTTGGCTCTTTTGCTAATCTTTCTCTCTAGTTTAATCCGCACCATTAGTTATACAATTTCCTCTTTGATAAAAAAATTGTGCTTACTATCAATTTGTTACATATTAAATTTCCAAAGTGTTTGTAGAACAGTAAGTAGAAGTATCTTTTATTTCTAAGCTGATATCATTTGAAGCTAGTTGATTTGTAAGGTTATGTTGCAAGATTTAATCATCAAAATTTTTGATTTGTTTATCTTTGTGCTTTTTGTTTGGGCCATAATGAGCTGGATTCCCGATCTGAGGAGCAGCAAATTCTTTTTGGCTCTGGATGGTTTTTTTGCCAGATTATTAGAACCTATCAGAAAAGTAATTCCCCTTTTGGGCGGCTCGATTGACATCTCACCAATTATTTTAATTGTTCTTCTGAAATTTGTTTTGTTGCCGGGTTTGTTGTTTCTCGCTTCTCTTTTGCCAGCAAGTCCCTAGAATTTGGTTCTTTAAAGATGGTGACAACTTTCATCTTAAATCTAAATTCAGTTCCCTCTCCTGGCTGGCTATTCACCGATAGTTGACCATTATGCAAGTCTGAAATCTGCTTTACAATGGCCAATCCCAATCCGCTGCCACCCGTTTCCCGGGATCTATCCAGTTGAGAGCGGTAAAAGCGTCCGAAAATTTTATTTATATCGTCTTCTTGAATTCCTTGTCCACTGTCTTGAATTGAGAATGTAAGCTCAGCTTCCTCGTTGGAAAGCTTATTTACAAAAGCGCTTAGCAAAACTTCACCCTTGTTGGGGCTGTATTTTATTGCATTGGTAAGCAAATTAATGATTAGGCGGTGCAGTTTAGCTTTATCAGCTATGAATTCAATTTCGGATTCAACATACCAAGAAAAATCCACTCCAGCCTTTTTTACTAATGGATCGACGTCTTGAATACAATCTTCAACAAAATCTTCAAGTGAAAAACTGCTGAGATTAAGCTCTACTCGTCCGCTTTCAAGAACAGAAATGTCAAGAAGGTCAGTGATTAACTCTTTCAGTCTGACTGTTTGCCTGTTGAGGATATCAAAGAAATGTTGTTTTTCGTTTTCAGTCTGAGAAACGCCGTCTCCCAATATTTCGAGGGCCGAACTTATGGCCATGACGGGGGTTTTAAGTTCATGGCTTGCGTTCGCTATAAATTCCTTTTGGAAGCTCTTTTCTTCCCTGAGCTTGTAGATCATCATGTTGAAAGACTTGGCCAGTTCACCGATCTCGTCCATTCTTGAGACGGGCAATTCGGCTTTAAGTTGTCCCGTATCTGCTATTTGCCTCGCTTGAAGGCTGATTTGCTTTATCGGGTTGGCAATCCAAAGAGCAAGAGCCCAAATTGCAAAGATTGTAATTAAAGAAATCAAAACCCCTAAACATAAAAGTGTGTAAAAACTGTTTCCAAGCTCTTGGTTAAGGCTTGCGAGCGGTAGGCCAACTCTTATTACTCCAGCATTATTTCCTTCTCTATCCAAATGAGGGATGGTAACAAGATACCAATTGATTTGAGTCCTTTTGCTGTAGTATTTATAGGCCTTGGATTTTCCTCTGAGAGCGTCTTGAACAGCCTCTGTGTATTTTAAACTTTTATTGCCAGGACTAAGATTCTCTTCGTCGATCGAGCTGAATTCGACGATGCCGTCTTTGTTAATTAAAGTTACCCAAAAACCGTGGGTAGACAGATCCAGCGAGAGATTCTCTACAAAATCACGGTCTTTTTCTAGCAAAAAAGAACTTATATTGTGGGCTTCCAAACTTAAATAGTAAGTCAAATCATTCAAAGAACTAGTTTTAAGCGCAAAGAGAGTAAAGCTACCAATACCTGCAAGTGAAAGAAAAACGATCGCTAAATAAGTTAAAAGCAGCTGATTGAGCAGCTTATTTGGGATGTGCAGAAATTGAAGTAAATTGGTTAGAAAGTTTTTTTGCACAAAATATAAAACCAAAAAGTATAAATTTAAATATTAATTACAATTATTTCAGAGCTTTGTTAACTTAGGAAAAGTTATTAAACATTCAAAATAGTTAAGCTTCAAGAAGATTAGTTTGAACAAGAATTTTTGATAAAACACTTTGCAGGTTTCTACGAAGCGATTCACTTGCAATGATTTCTCTAAGAGGAACTTTCAGCTGTTTATAAAACCTGAAAAATGGTAAATCATTTATTCCTTGTATCTCCTTAAAGCTTGAGTCAACTAGGTGAAGAGCAACATTAATTGAGCTCCAGATGGTTTTTAAATCTTCATTTCTTGATAACAATTCGTTTATAGTCCCTGATTCTTGTTCTAATATTGAGTTCCAGTTATCTATAAGGTGGCTTGATAATCTCGAAAAATCCTCATGCGAAAAACCAAGCTCTTTGCAATGGTTTTTGAATTTTAGT
>JANRMG010000086.1:0-3418 GCA_033761855.1 Candidatus Caenarcanales bacterium | reverse complement strand
ATTTAAAGCGTCTTTCCGAGCGTTCCAAGAAGTATTTTGAAGCAACCTTGGCTTATGTTTCTGCTGCCTTCAATCTTGTGCTTAGACTCTTTGGCTCTTTTGCTAATCTTTCTCTCTAGTTTAATCCGCACCATTAGTTATTAATTGCTATCTGTTCTTTCTATTTAGATTTAAATTCTTCAGACTTACCATTTCAAGCAATAATACAATGGTCCGATGGCCGAAGAACTGCAATTCCTCAAGATATACCTGAACAATACTGGGAAGTCATTAAAGAAATTTCAGAAGAAATTAAAAATTATGAAATTAAAGCAAGAATATGTAATCTCTTGCGGAAACTCTAAATTCACCCACTTCCAAATGCTGGACTCAAAGGTCACTGTTCTAGACGCCAATCCTAAAAATCCTTTTCATCTGTATTTGCTTAACTATGCGAAGAATTTGCCCTCAAGCAAAATAGAATATCAACCCGACAAATCATTGGTTGTAACTTTTCCCGACGCCAAAGTCTGAGATTTGGGTTTGAGGTTATTTAAGCATTGGATCCTGAGACAAGCTCAGGATAACGTATTTGGTTTTTAATTCTGTCGTCATCACGCAGATCAGGATCTCATTTCTCTCACCAAAAAATTTCAAAACAAAAAACTTACAACAAAAAAGGTAATGCTAAAATTCTGACTTTGGAATGCCAAAAAGAACTGATATTAAAAAAATACTCGTAATAGGAGCCGGACCAATTGTGATTGGTCAAGCCTGCGAGTTTGACTACTCTGGAACACAGGCTTGCAAAGCCTTAAAGAGTGAGGGATACGAAGTTGTCCTTGTAAATTCAAATCCAGCAACTATCATGACCGACCCTGAGTTGGCCGATAGAACCTATATTGAACCAGTAACACCCGAAGTGGTGAAACAAATTATAGAGCGCGAAAGACCTGATGCGATGCTTCCAACCATGGGAGGACAAACAAGCTTAAACGTTGCTGTTTCTCTAGCCGAAGACGGAACCCTTGATAGATATGGGGTTGAGCTGATTGGTGCAAAATTAAATGCTATCAAACTGGCTGAAGACAGAGCGCTGTTCAAGAAAGTTGTTCAGGACATTAATCTTGAATGTGCCAGATCACGCACTGTAACAAACTTTGAAGACGCTTTAGTAAGCGTTAAAGAAATTGGTTTCCCGGTAATTTTACGTCCTGCCTTTACTTTGGGCGGTAGCGGCGGCGGGGTAGCAAGAACCCAAGAAGAGTTCGATGGCATGATACGCCGCGCTTTAAACGAAAGCCCAACCAGCCAAGTACTTTTAGAAGAAGATTTAACCGGCTGGAAAGAATATGAATTAGAGGTTGTCCGCGATTTAGCAGACAATGTAATCATCATTTGCTCCATTGAAAACTTTGACCCAATGGGCGTTCACACCGGAGATTCTATCACTGTCGCTCCAGCTCAAACCCTCAGCGACGTTGAATATCAAAATCTTCGTGACCAGTCAATCAAATTAATCCGTGCCATCGGCGTTGAATGCGGCGGTTCCAATGTCCAATTTGCCGTAAACCCAAAAGATGGTCGCATAATTCTAATCGAAATGAATCCTCGGGTAAGCCGTTCCAGTGCTCTAGCAAGCAAAGCAACGGGCTACCCAATTGCCAAGATTGCAGCCAAACTAGCGGTGGGCTATACCCTTGATGAATTGCCAAACGAAATTACCAAAACCACAACCGCTGCCTTTGAGCCATCCATCGACTATGTGGTAACCAAAATCCCACGCTTCGCCTTCGAAAAATTCCCCGGATCCGAAAGAGTGTTGGGAACCCAGATGAAATCGGTCGGGGAGGTAATGTCGATCGGACGAACTTTTTGTGAGTCTTTCCAAAAGGCTCTTAGAGGGCTTGAAAAGAATGTACCTGGTTTTGGTCCCTTTGACTTACCCGCCAACTTAACTAAAAAGCAAATCCTCGACGGACTTCGCATTCCCACTCCCGATCGTGTCAGACAACTTTGGTTAGCTTTGGAACTTGGAGCTTCCGTTCAGGAAATCAGCGAGGCGAGTTACATTGATAAATGGTTTATCACCTATTTGAAACAGATCTATACAACCTTTAAGTCTTTGGGCAAACTCTCTCTCAATCAGCTTTCAACAACTAAACTCAAGGAACTAAAAGCCATGGGGTTTTCAGATTTTCAGCTTTCGCAGGCTTTTGGCTCATCCGAAGAAGAGATGCGTCACTTACGTAAAAAGCTTTCGGTGAATCCAGTCTTTAAGATGGTTGACACCTGCGCTGCCGAGTTTGAATCCTCGACTCCTTACTACTACTCAACCTACGAAGATGAAAACGAAATCAAACCGAGCGACCGTCAAAAGGTTGTAATCATAGGTGGCGGCCCCAACCGCATTGGACAAGGAATTGAATTTGACTACTGTTGTGTTCACGCTAGCATGGCTCTTCGCGAAGCAGGTTTTGAAACCATAATGGTGAACTCTAACCCCGAGACTGTCTCTACCGATTTTGATACTTCAGACAGGCTTTATTTTGAACCAATTACAGTCGAAGATGTACTTGAGATTTGGCAGCAAGAAAGACCATTGGGAGCCATTGTTCAGCTTGGCGGACAAACCCCTTTAAATATTGCAAAAACAATTGAAGAAGCTGGCGTAAAAATTTTAGGCACGCAAGTTAATCAGCTAGAGAGAGCTGAAAACCGCCACGAGTTTAACCAAATCGTTAAAAAATTAGGTCTTCATCAACCGCCAAGCGCTATAGCCGATAAACCAGAACAAGTTATTGATATGGCTGAAGCAGTTGGTTACCCAGTTCTAGTAAGGCCAAGCTTCGTTCTTGGCGGACAATCTATGCAGATTGTTTACAAGCAAGACGAGTTTCAAGACTGGCTAAAGACAATAATAAAATCTAAAGCTGTATGGCCGATTTTGATTGATAAATTTTTGGATGACGCCGTAGAGGTTGATGTAGACGCCATAAGTGACGGACAAGAAGTTTTAGTAGGCGGAATTCTAGAACACATAGAAAGAGCCGGAATTCACAGCGGGGATAGTTCATGCGTTCTTCCACCCCACACTCTTACCGATGAAATGCTGGATGATTTAATTGAAGCAACACGTAAACTGGCTTTAGAACTACAAGTTATTGGCTTAATTAATATTCAATTCGCGATCAAAGATAATAAGGTTTTTGTTTTAGAGGTCAATCCTCGCGCTTCCAGAACGGTGCCTTTTGTTTCTAAAGCTACAGGCATTCCTTGGGCTAAGCTTGGAACTTTGCTCATGGTGGGCGAAACCATAAAGACTCTCAAAAACAAAAAGTTACTTCCAGAATATTCAATTAAAGATTTTCGTAAGCAAAAAATTGTAGCGGTTAAAGAAGCAGTTTTACCTTTCAAAAAATTTAGTGGTTGCCAAATC
>JANRMG010000085.1:0-7856 GCA_033761855.1 Candidatus Caenarcanales bacterium | reverse complement strand
GTTTGTTGTTGTTAAATCGTTGATTGCCTGCGGTGCATCGTTGATTTCTGTTGTTGCAACATTAACCGTAGCTGTGCTCGTTCCGCCCTGTCCATCGCTGATTGTGTAGGTAAAGCTATCGGGACCAAAGAAGTTTGCGTTTGGTGTGTAAGTTACCGTACCGTCTCCGTTGATTGTGACTGTTCCATTTGCTCCTTGAGTTACTGAAGTAATTATTAAAGTATCACCATCAACTTCCACATCATTATTCAAAACACTAATTATTAGTGGAGTATTTTCACTTGTTGTAGTCATATCATTCACAGCTTCTGGAAGGTCATCCACTGGATCTATCGTTACATTAACGCTGGCAGTGCTTGTACCTCCATGTCCGTCGCTGATTGTGTAAGTAAAAGTATCGGAGCCATAAAAATTAGCGTTTGGTGTGTAAGTTACCGTACCATCACTGTTGATCAAGACTGATCCATTTGCACCTTGCGTAACGCTCGTAATGGTAAGAGTGTCTCCATCAGGATCACTATCATTAGGCAGAAGACTCATTGTAATTGCTGAGTCTTCTTGATTTGAACCAGAATCGCTAAGAGCAAGAGGAGAAGAATTAGAAGAACCTCCATTGTCGATATCTTCTGTTTCTTCATCAATAATGGCTGCTAAAGTAGTTGGCGGATTAGTATCAGAAATACTTGACCCAAGAGTGTTTCCAATCGGTGGTGAAGAAGACCCAGCGGATTGAGCATTTGCTGGATAAGCAGAACCATCAAAAGGTATTGTAAAGTCTCTAAAATCTTGAGCAAGAAGATTATTAAAATTTTCTCGGGCCAATGGCTCTTGGTTTTCTGGCTGAGAATCTTGAAGGCTTAAACCTCTATTACTTGTTGGAGCTGACAAATTGTTGCTTGACCCGGTAGAGAATTGTTCTGGCTGTCGATCTTGAAAGTTTTGCAAGCCATTTTCAAATTCTGAATCACCATATTTTATAGTCTGATCTTGAATTACATTGAGACTTCCCGTCTGCTCAACTAGCAGATCAGCGGTTTCTCTCTCAGTCTCTACAAAGCCCCCACCTATAAGTTGCTTATCAAGTTCACTTTGAACAATTTCTCTGTCTTCCATTGTAATTAGCCATCCTGTTTCTTTAGTGTTTCTTCCAGGAAACAAATTTGCAACGTTAATATTTAGTAATATACCGACTCAAAAAGGGTTTCCCCGGGTAAAAAATTTTGTTTTCTGAGTACGAAAAACAATTTATTACTAAAATAAAGCTCTAAAAAAGCTTTTAAATCTTACCCAAGCTCTCATCAAAACAGGCTGTTGCTTAAATTCACCAGAAAGAACCAGCTTCTGTTGAGGATTTTGAGAAACAACATTTTTACTTTTACGTATTTTATCTTTGTTAAAACCGGCTAGAAGCTTAAAATCAACTTTATCTTTCTGTACATCACCTTGAGAAACCATGGTTTCAAGAATTTCTACTGCTTCTTTTTTCTCATTGAGGTTTTCCTCAATTTTGCCAGGGACTACAGCCGCTGGAAGTTTGTGAGATCCCTGATCCAAAACATGGTTATCTTTTATTTCATTATCCTGGGCAGGGTTTTCCTTACTTTCTGTTTTTATTTCTTGGTTTGAACTCAAACTAATTAAAATATTTTCAAGTTTTTTATTTCTTTCTTGATGGCTTTCAATAAGTGAATTTTTTTGTTCATAATTAGATGTAGCCTCTATATTGGTGCTTGCAGAAAGCAAAGTTGGCATTTGATTTTGTGAAATTCTGGGATCGGCTTTCTCATCATCAAAATAAGCGGTTTCTGTTATGTCAATTTGCATATTTCTCTCTAAAGAGTCACAAATTTCATTTTTAAAGCAGCGGTCCTCTTCAGAAGCGGGAAGTGCATTAAGAATTCTTTCGGGGGTAAGTTCACCAATCTTTTGCAGCAAATTAATTTGTGAACCATTGTAGTTTGAAGCAGCTGTTTGGTAATCCAGTTGCGCTTTGGTAAGCTCAGTTTGGGCCTGAATAACTTCGAGGTTAATTCCAAGTCCTTCGCTGGATCTAAACTTCGCAATAGTGTAAGCTTCACGAGCTGAATTAATCCGACTTTGAGCAACTCTTAGTTTTTGTTGATATAAATTTACTTCTCTGTGAGCTTTGCTAATTTCCTTGTAAATCTCGTTGAATTGCTTTTGTTTATTTAAAATCGCCTCTTGAATCTTTGCTTTACTTTGTTTCATATTGCCAAAGGCACCAACACCAAGATTCCTCATTAAATCAACGTTTACATTAAACATCCCTTGGCGACTGGTTTCTAAATTAGACAAGTCAGGCCCAATGCCTCTTATGAAAGAACTAAAATTAATGGTAGGAAACAACTCAGCTCTTGCCATTCCATAGCGGTTTTTAGCTTCTTTCACTAATAAGCTCAACTCTTTAAGTTCAGGTCTTTCTCTTAAGGCAATCTCCATTAAATCGTTCACCGAAAGAGCCTCTACAATATAAAAGTTTGTTGGCACGATTATTGGGCTAAGTGGAAGAACTTTTTTTTCTTGAGGGATATTTAGCAAGGCAACTAAATTAGATAAAGAAATCTGTTCTTGATTCATAGCTTCTATTAAAGAGGCCTGTCGATCGGCTTTTATTGTTTTATTTTGCGAAACCTCTAACTTGGTGGCAAATCCATCATCATAACGGTCTGCAGACAATTTGGCTTGTTGCTCTGACTCTTCCAAGGCTTGTCTTGCAATATTAACTGCCGCAATGTCTCTTTGCCAGTTGTAATAAGCAATTAAAGAATCCAAATATGCTGTTTGTAAAATTCTTGTTTTTGCGTAATGCGACCGCTTAAACTGATTCTTGGATGCTTTAACTTGGTAGATGGCTCTTCCTCCAGTCTGAATAGCATAATCCATAGAAACTAAAGGTCTAAGCGTTGTCCTGTCAAGGTCTACTGGTGTCGCACTGCTAAATACCTCTCCACCATTGAACTTCTCAGTGGAAAATTGTCCTCTCACCGAGGGCATTAAGTCAGCATAAGAGGCAACATACTGCCCTTTAGTTTGTTCAATCTGGGACTGTGCAATTGCAACATCTAAATTTTTCTTCTCGGCGTATTCAAGGACTTCGGGAATTCCTAGAATTAATGATGATTCAACTCCGGTACTTTGAACCCTGAACTGAAGACCGTGAAGCAAAAGCAAAATAGTAAGACCAACCAGAAGTGTTTTTTTAATTTTAGAGAATTGAATTTCTGCTTGCTTGGGACTAAGGGATTTATTTCTGGTAGATATATTGGAGCTGAGGGCTCTATTGCCGACTGAAAATAAAAAAAGAAAATTGTCCAATCTATTGATTGGTAAAACGAATTGAGAGTTTTGGTTTGATTGATTCACTTCACAAAACCTTTAAAACCGAATCATTATCATCAGAAATCAATAAATTAAAAAGTTTTAAATTAGATGATTGGATCTCTAAATGCCTTATCAACTTCTTCTTTCATTGGTTCCATAAAAATGCTGACAATGTTCTTCTGGCGGGTAATTATGTCCGCTCTTAGGGTCATTCCCGACTTAAGCGGATACTTAACACGACCTTTATTCATGAGGTTTTTATCTGGTTTTATACGAACTAAATAGTAGGGATTACCCTCTTTATCTTGGCTTGTAGATGGGGAAATCCCTATGATGTTGCCTTCAAGCCTTCCAAACTGGTTGTAAGGAAAAGCGTCTATTCTCAAGGCTGCCCTTTGGTTTAAGTGTACATAAGCTAAATCACGGTTAGAAATCTTAACTTCAGCAAAGTTGTCTGAATCAGCGGGAACCACAGAGACCAAAACCTGACCTGCCGCTACAACTTCCCCAGGGCCCTTAACAGTTTGCTCATTAATTGTTCCATCAATCGGTGCAACTATTAATTGTCTCCGTTTAGAAATCTCGTTCTTGTTTAATCCTCCACTAATATGATTTATTTCTTTTTGGTTTTCCGAAATTTTTTCTACCAATTCTTTTTGATAGTCGTTACTAATTTCTTTAATCGATTGTTGGGACTGTTCCAATTCTGCTTTACGGACTTTAACTGTTTCCTTCAAGCCAGCTACTCTGGCTCTTACCTCTATGACTTGTCTTTCCTTATCATCCAATTCTTTTTTTGGTATACCACCTTTTGAATATATTGATTGGTAGCGTTCGAAAGAGCTTTCTTCATTTGCTAAAAGATTTTCGGTTTCTCTTAAATTAGCTAAACTCTCAAGATGAAGATGTTTAGCCTTTTCGATTTGAAGATTTGCGCTGGACAACTTGGCTTCATAAGCTTTTTTAGCTGATACCAACCAATCACTTTGTAAACGTCCATAACTAGAGTCACTAAGAGAAGGCAGGCCGTGAAGATTTTTTTTGTTTTTAGAATCGATAATTTCTGGCGTCCCTCTGGCAGCCTTTAAGGCACTTACTTCATCGCTCAAAAAAGATAATTGCCCCTTCAATTCATCTTCTTCAGCATTAGTTATTTCCGGGTTAAGCTCCATGATTACTTGCCCAGCCTTTACGGCTGAATCCTCAGCCACATAAACCTTGGTTACAATCCCATCCAAAGGAGCCATTACACGTCTAACTTTTTCTGTGGGAATTATTTGTCCATAACCAGTTATGGATTCTTCAAGGTTGGCGAAGTTAAGCCAAAGAATAAATCCCACCACGGAAACTAAAATAGCGCTTGCAAAGGTAAAACCGAGTACAAAAGTTTTTTTATCTTGCCATTGAAATAGTTTTGGTTTTATCCAAGTCATAAAATACTAAAATGAGACACTATCTCTTTATTCAGTTTTCCCCCAAAAAGCCATTGGCAAAGTAAAGTCAAGGGGAAACATAACTGTAAATATTATTTTAAAGTTTGTTGAAACACTTAAACTTTGGCTTTGATTGCAAAAGCTTTTGCATAAAGTCCATCTTTACTAATTAATTCTTGATAACTACCCGATTCAATTACTTGGCCTTCATGCATCACAAAGATACGGTCTGCTTTTTTATGTAAAGGCAAATAATTTGTTACAAAAATACACGTTTTATTTTGGAATTTTATAAATAAGCGATTATAAATCTCCGTCTGAGACAAAGCATCCAAATAGGGAATACTGTCATCCAAAATAAGAACTTGTGGTTCAATCAGCACAGAACGCGCAATCGAGATTCTAGCAGCCTGATCCAAAGCTATATTTGCACCAAGCAAAGAAACTTCAGTATCAAGCCCACTTGGTAGTTTGCGAAGAAGTTCTTGCAGACCAGCAATTTCAATTGCTTCGTTGATTTGTTGTTCCGAGGCACTGATATTTCCCATTAAAATATTATCCTTAATAGTCCCAGAGAAAATACAAGGTCTTTGCTGGATGAGTCCGACGGCTTCTCTCAGAGAATGAGTAGGGAGATCCAAGATGTTACGTCCATCAAGGCTTATACTACCCGAATTTGGGTGATACAAACATTGCATCAATCTTCCTAAAGTTGACTTTCCGCAACCGCTGCGTCCAGTGAAAACAACTTTTTCTCCAGCTTTAATAACTAAATTTATATTTTTTAAAGACCAAGGTAAATCCGTTTGATATTTGAAATAAAGCTCTTCAACTTGAATTTCGCCCTTGATTGAGTTTTTAGCCAAAACGGCTTTATTGTTAGACTCGGTTTGATGGTCGCCTCCGGTAACTTGCTTAACCTGAGAAAGAGTATTAAAGGCTTCCTCAAAGGAAATTACTGAATAAAAAAGTCTTTGAAAAGAAGCGATCATCGTTCGACTGAGCATGTTAATCGAAATGTAAACACCGCTGGTAACTTCTCCTTTAAGCACTTCTAGAGCACCAAAGTACAAAAGAGCAACCGAACCCAAAGTTCCAATGAAACCTATGACATTGCCACCATTTGAGTTGTCGTAGCGACTCTGAAAGCCATCATGCAATGTTTGTTCTATTTTTTTTGCAACATTGACCTTTAGAAATAAACTTGAATTACTCGATTTGACGGTTTCCAAACTTTCAATAATTTCGGCAAGCTTCATCTGGCATTCTTTTTGGTCCTTTTCAAAAACAAGAGCCCTCTTCTGAATACGAGGGCTTGAAAAAAATATAATCGCGGAGATTGGTATTAATGGAGCGCTTGCTATCATTCCAAGCCTTAAATCAATGGAAGTAATAAAAATCAAAACAGCAATTGAGAATAAAATTTCTACCCAAGAAATCAAAAGACTAGTTGTCAAAATTCGATTTATCTTAATCAAATCCCCGAACTGGCCAGCGAAAAGTTTTTTTTGATTTGAACTTAAAGCATTGAGAGGTAAATTAAACAACCTGTTTAGGAAAGCTTCTATGCTTAATTTGTCAGCAAGTTCTGTTTGGTAACAGAGGATATAGGAACGAAAACTTTTAACCAATAAATCAAAAACAATCACCAAAATCATTCCTGCAGCCATTACGTTAAGTGCGGCCAAATTTTGCTTACCAAATACACGGTCAAAAATGACCATATAAAAAAGTGGCAAACTAAAAGTAAATATTTGCACCAAAACCGATGCTGCGATTATTTGAGCCGAGAGAAACCAATTTAATGAATAAAGATTAAAATACCATTTTAATGTAAATGGGGCGGGGCCTCTACTAATGCTCCCAGACAATCCAGAATCTTGGTTATCTTTGTCATCCAAATTATCTTTAAGACCCTTGTAAGCGCTTTGGGCATTAGAAATAATAAAATGCTGTGGTGAGGACTCAGTCATTTGTATTTAAAAACACTGTTATTTTATGATTTTTCCACTGCCTTAAAAATCTTTAACTTTTTTAGGTCAATGAGACTTTGAGTATCTCCAAAGATTCTGAGTGAAATTCAAATCTACAGCTTTCAGATGATTGAAATTAATAAGTATCTCGGAACAATAAATTGAATGGTTTAGGAAAAACTTAATTTACTTTATTCAAATGAGGCGTCTGAACAGATTAACAAAATTAACAATTCTTTTAGTACCAATACTCTCGTTTTGGGTTTTAATTCAAAACTCAGAGACCAAGTTCAATCAATGTTTGGTTAACAAAGCCGATAACCTCCTTGAATCACGATGGGAGGAGCCATTATTAGCCGAAGTGATGCAAAATTATTTAACAAACACTCAAAGAGATAGAGTAATTCGTACAGGTATTCGTTATAACTATTTATCTCGTTTTGAAATCCTTGATTATATAAGGGAATCCATAAAACAAGAGTTAATAACAACAAGTAAACTTAACAATAGTTGCCGTAAAGAAGAATCTTGTTTACAGTTTAATTCTTGGGTTTTATGCTCTCCTATTGCTTTGAATGGAGCTTTATTTAACTAAGAAGTTTACCGATCTAAAAATCTTTTTAAAATACTTGTTTCCTTTTTAGCTCTTGTTTCTTGCATTCTTCTATAAGATTCTGGAGCATACTTTTCAGCATAAAATCAAGTGTTTTCGGTGTGTTTAAAATTTCAACTATTGTTTGTATTTCTTGAAGAGAGTATGGCCTTGCCCCGATAAACCGGACAAAAGTTAAGAGATATTCATGAGTAGTTCGAATTGAACAGAAGAGAGATAGTTAATGCTTGAATGCCTTCTCACCCGATTATAAAACATCTTTATGTATTCAAAAATATACCGAATCTAGCCTCCTCTCCTGAAATGAACTTTTGGTGATTGATATATTCAGTCTCAATCTTGCCGAAAAAGCTTTTTGTAAGCGCATAGTCGTGACGATTGCCCTTCCCTTTCATCGATTGATTCACTTTAAAAGTTTTCAACAGTCTCTGAAAACGGTGACTAGCATACTGAGAGCCTCTGTTCGAATGAAAGATTAAGCCATCATTCGGTTTC
>JANRMG010000084.1:0-4114 GCA_033761855.1 Candidatus Caenarcanales bacterium | reverse complement strand
CCTTCATCGATAATCTTTACTTTTTGCTCGCCAAAGACGAGTACACAGCAAGTGAGCACGATTTATATATGGCTCTTGCTTACACTGTTCGTGACCGTCTTATTCATCGGTGGATAAGAACTTCGCAAACTTATATTAACGAAAATTCGCGCATTGTTTTTTATCTTTCGGCTGAATTCCTAATGGGAAGACAGCTCCAAAATAATTTGTTAAATCTAGGTCTTTATGAAAAAGCGCAAAAAGTAGTTAAAGAAGCCTCTCTTAAAACTCTTGATGATTTAATTGAACAAGAAGCTGAGCCCGGACTTGGAAACGGTGGTCTTGGCAGATTGGCCGCTTGCTTCCTTGATTCAATGAGTTCTTTGCAGATTCCATGTGTTGGTTATGGAATTAGATATGAATTTGGAATTTTCGAACAAGCCATTAAAGACGGATGGCAAGTTGAAAAACCTGATAGATGGCTGCTTTTGGGCAATCCTTGGGAAATAGCCAGACCAGAAAACCGGGTGGAAGTCAGCTTTGGCGGGCACACTCGCCACTATGTTGATGAATCGGGGGCAACCCGCGTCGAATGGATTCCAGACCGTACAATCATTGGAACCCCTTATGATACTTTAATTCCAGGGTATAAAAATAATACAGTGAACACTTTAAGGCTCTGGAGCGCCCGGGCCAGTGATGATTTTAATTTCGAGATTTTTAATGCTGGAGATTACACTCGTGCCGTGAGCGAGAAGATGTATTCGGAAAATATTTCCAAAGTATTATATCCAAACGATAGCTTGCCCCAGGGAAAAGAGCTTAGGCTCAAGCAGCAGTTCTTCTTTGTGACTTGTTCTTTGCAAGACATCATTAGGCTTCATCTCCTCAATAATTCCAACTTGGATAATCTTTGGGAAAGAGCTTCCATTCAGATGAATGACACTCACCCATCAATTGCAGTGGCTGAACTGATGAGACTTTTGATTGATGTTCATGGTGTTGATTGGAGTAAAGCTTGGGACATAACCAGAAAAACCCTCGCTTACACTAACCACACCCTCTTGCCAGAGGCTTTGGAAAAATGGCCGGTTAGCCTCTTCCAGCGATTGTTGCCAAGGCATTTAGAAATTATTTACGAAATAAACCGTCGATTCTTGGACGAAATAAAACTACGTTATCCTGGTGATGCCTGGAAGCTTAACAAGCTCTCTCTCATCGAAGAGAACCACGAAAAGCAAATCCGGATGGCGCATTTGGCTTGTGTTGGTAGTCATAAAATTAACGGTGTTGCACAGCTTCATACAGAGCTTTTAAAGCATAAAGTTTTGCGCGACTTTTATGAAATGTGGCCAACCAAGTTTGTAAACAAAACTAATGGTGTCACTCCCAGACGCTGGATTCTTCAGAGTAATCCTTTATTGTCTAATCTATTGATTGAAAAGATTGGCTCAGACTGGATAACCAATTTAGAAGAAGTTAGAAAAATTGAGCAGTTCGTTGATGATGAGAATTTTGTCAAAGAATGGGCAAAAATTAAAGTCGCAAATAAAAAGGAATTAGCTGATTACATTAGAGACCAATTGAATATAACCGTCGATCCTAATTCAATCTTTGATGTTCAGGTTAAGCGAATTCATGAATACAAGAGGCAACTGCTGAATGCGCTTTTCATAATCGCTCTTTACAACCGGATTAAGCAAGATAAAAATTGTAAAATTGTCCCGAGAACCTTCGTCTTTGGGGGTAAATCGGCACCTGGTTACTTTAATGCCAAGCTTATTATTAAGCTCATCAATTCGATTGCTGAAGTTGTAAATAATGACCCAGACGTCGCTGACAGAATTAAAGTTGTTTTTATTCCTAATTTCTGTGTTTCTCTCGGAGAGTTTGTTTATCCAGCCGCAGATGTTTCTGAACAAATTTCAACCGCCGGAAAAGAAGCCTCCGGAACAGGAAATATGAAATTTGCCATGAATGGAGCCCTTACAGTTGGTACTTTAGATGGGGCCAATATCGAAATCCTTGAAGCTGTTGGAGAAGAAAATATTTTCATCTTCGGCCTCACGGCAGATCAGGTCTTTGAACTCAACGAGGCAGGGTATAATCCAATGGATTATTACCACAAAAACGCTGAGCTCAAGGGTGTAATTGATGCAATGACCTCGGGCATTTTCTCTAACGGAGATCGTAGCCTCTTCGCTCCTCTTGTTGATTCTTTGCTTTACCGTGATGAATACAAGCTTATGGTTGATTTTCAGTCATACATTGAGTGCCAGGCCCGAGTTGCAGAGGCTTTTAAAGATAAAAATAAATGGACAAAAATGTCTATTCTTAACTCTGCAAGAGTTGGTGTCTTCTCTTCAGATCGTACGATCCAAGAGTACTGTGACGATATTTGGCAAGTAATGCCCGTTGAGGTGAATTTGGACTTAAATAAACTGAATGTCGACGAGCTGAAGCAGTCTTTAAATAGCTAACTTCCTGTTTCGGGTTGGAAATTTCTTCTCGCCCATTCGGTAGTTTGGTACCAAATTGCGCCTATTAATGTTCCAAAGGCTATTCCGCCGAGGATGTCTGTTGGAAAGTGAACACCCAGATAGATTCTTGTGTAACCGATTAAAAGCGAAAACAAAAATCCAAAGATACAAAGCAAACGATTTTTTAAATTAAATAAACAAAAAACCGTTGCAATTGTAAAAGCCGTAAGGGTGTGTCCTGAGGGAAAGGATTCATTGTGAGGTTTTTTGCCAAAAACACAAGTTCCAAGTTCAATAAAGGGTCGGTCGCGATGAAAGAGGGGTTTAAGAAACTCGTCAGTGATGAACCAAGCGATGATAAAGCTTGAGAAACAAATTAAGGCCGGGTACAAACCAACTTTTTTCTTAACCAAAACGTAAATAAGCAAAATGCCCATCCAAAGAAAAAAAGAATAATTAGAGATGAAGAGATTAATTTGATCCCAATTTGAACCGGAGCAGTTGGTAGTGTGGATTGCGTTAAAAACCGCAGAATCAATCGCTAATGTTTGCATGGATAAAATACTAACAATTTAATAAAAAAAATTACACAAAAACTATTGTTTTATAAAGGTATTGTGAATAATTAAGTGTGTATTTAGTATTACGCATAAAATATCTAATGCAAAATTTATTTATATATTTTTATGATTCGTTTTTATACAGTAAAAAGGCCACAATATTTTTATAGTAAGATCATAACGAAACAAGCTTCTCCTCAGACTGCAAGTCGGTTAATACTAATATCTCAGAAAAAACCTTTTTTTGACCATATTAGAACCTTTAGAGACTGGTTGTTGAGTTTTATTCCACCGATTGGATCGAGAGCTCAACTCCCAGAAAAAGAAAAAATATATTCAAGTGTCGAAGATTTTTTTCATCATTACCCGCCTTTCCAAGACCCTGAAGAATACCCTAAAGCAAAAATTGACAGAATTATAGAAAAAATGCTTGAAGCAGTTAGAAATACCTATACTGAATTAGGTTCGATTGATAGGCAAAGCTTTCTGCATATGACAAGAGAAGATTTTCTTGAATTAGTTGCTCCAGATGACAATTCACAAATTCACAGTATATTAATTCCTTTGGTTCAAGCTTTTGGTAAAACCAATGCAGCATCATCATCAAAGTTTAATAACAAAAAAACGGCTTTAGATGTTTCTATAATGAATTTAGATATGGCTGTTGATAGTCCCTATGATTTAATAAATTCTTATAAGGCACTTTTGCAAATGCTCCCTTTTAGTCCTGGAAATTTAGAGGAAATGAATCCAAAAAACATTAATTCGGAATCTATGGAGTCTTCTTCTGAGATTCTTCAGAAGTTCGAAGACATATCTTGGGATGAGTTTTTTCAAAAATGGCAGCTAAAATCAGTGGTGATAAGCTTTTTAGAAGAAGATATTAGGATCATTGATGAAGGGCTTAGTGAATTGTCGGAAGCTGAAGATGTTTCCTCAACCATGAAAGAATATTTGGAGAATTCAAATATTCAATGGCAAAAAGTTAAAACTAAAATTCAAATATTTTTAGAAAAATTAAACACTAAATAAAAACTCTCCTGGGGAGGGATTTGAACCCCCGACCAAGCGGTTAACAGCCGCCCGCTCTACCAC
>JANRMG010000083.1:0-2608 GCA_033761855.1 Candidatus Caenarcanales bacterium | reverse complement strand
CATTTTTATCTCCCTCGTTGAGGACAAGGATTCCTTCTCCGGCCTTGCCCGATATTGGTTTTGCCACCAAACGTTTTTCTTGTTTTAAAAGCTCTTTTATTATGCCTATGTCGCTTAAGACGTAGGTTTTAGGGGTGAACTCAGGGAATTGTAAAGGAAAGAGTTTTTCATTGCAGCTCATCAAGGAATTTGCGTCGTTGATAACTGGAATTTTACTAAGCCTCAAGAGTTGGCAAGCCCGGACGTAATTTTCATCTACCGGTGGGTCTTTCCTCATCCAAATTGTGCTTGCGGAGGTCGCTGATAAATTAAAAACGTTTTCTTCTTTTTTCGAAAATTTGTTATCGGAGTATTCAAGCTTCCAAGAGCTTAATTCCACGTGATCAATTGCCCAAGACAAACCCTTTATTTCAGCTTGATAAACTTGGTGCCCAAGATTATAAGCCTCTCTCATCATGGCAAGACTAGAATCGTGGTTTGGAGTTAGGCTCTCTAAGGGGTCTGTAATAAAAATATGTTTGAATTGATTCATGGTTTGGTATTTGTGAAAAATATAATTTCAGATTTTAGTGTTGCTTGGTTACAAGGTGCCTACTGCAGGCCCCTTGACCTCGCTCGCAGGACTCCCCCTGACCTGTACCCGGAATTTTGATGGTTCTCCGGCCGATTGCCCCCCACGACTAACGTCTGACGGGCCATCTAAAGGGTTGTTTTTTCCTAGCCATACTTAGATTATTGATTTAAACTAAAACCCTCTTAGCACCTTCCCAGTAGGAGCTAGAGTATTTGGATTCTGTAAGCTCAAACATTTTTACAATCATATTTCTAGCTCTTTCAAAGAGTCCCCCTGGAACTCCGTATTCAGGGATGGTAATTTCGTGGACATTGTTTTCTAAAGCATAAAGCACTGATTCAAGGCGGTGATACTTCATGTTAGGACACAAAGGGTTAGGAAAAGTCATTAAGAATTTTTTGTGAGGCATATCAGCTTGCATCCTGCGGATTAAGCCGTGCTCGGACAAAATAATTATTTCCTCTTGTGGACACTCTTCGGCAAATTTGTATATTTGGGAGGTACTTCCAACAAAGTCTGCCATTTCCCATACACTGGGATCGCATTCAGGATGGGCAATTATAACTGCATTTGGGTGTTCCTTTCTTAATCTTTCAACCTCACTAGTTGTGATTTGGTAATGGGTTGGGCAGAATCCATCGTAGATAATAATTTCTTTTTCTGGAACTTGTTTTTGAACCCAGCTTCCTAAGCCTTTATCGGGGACAAAAATAATTCTTTTGTCAGGCAAGGATTTTACAATATCCACTGCATTAGTGCTTGTACAGCAGATGTCGGATTCTGCTTTGACTGAAGCGGATGAGTTGACATAGCAAACAACGGGAGCGTTACCATGTTCTTTTTTGAAGGCAATTAAATCCTTTTGGGTTATCATGTCTGCCATTGGGCATCCAGAGGCTAGATCGGGTAAAAGAACAGTTTTTTCGGGAGAGAGTAATTTGGCTGTTTCGGCCATAAAGTGAACGCCGCAAAAAACAATCATTTTGGCATCCGTTTTAGCAGCTATTCGCGAAAGAGCTAAACTATCGGCCACATGATCGGAGATCTTTTGAATCTCTAAACGCTGATAAATATGCGTCAGGAGAATTGCTTGTTTTTCAGCCAGCAAATCTCTTATTCGCTTGGTAATGGTTTCAGTATCCCTTTCCAGCGGTTGATTTGCGTAATGAAGGTTTTCAATAGTATTTAAGTTCACGGCAAATTAAGGTTTTTGTTAATGGAAGCTCTTTATTTGTAATTTAAATTTATATAAATAAGAATAACTCATTAATTTTACCTGACCAAAAAAGCCTGAAGGAAAGCTAAAAAGAATTCATAAATTCGGGAGCGAGTAACATAATTGGTGGCATAAAATTGTAAGTTTTAATATTGGTTTTACTCTGCAGAAGCGGATGATCTTCTCCCTTTATGCTAGTGAAAATAAGTTTAGCAATGCTTTCCACTGAGAAATTGGCCACCGAAAAATTAGCTGCTCCGTTGGAAGTTGAGAAACCAATAATATCTTTAAGACTTTTGCTTCCCACTGATTCAGAAACTGGTAGATTTTGCTTAATTTTACCTTTGGAACGTTTTTTAACCATTCTCTGAAGCTCTTCCAAAGCGTCGTAGTAACTTCCAATTCTGTCTACCAAACCTACTTCTTTGGCTTGTTTTCCCGTATAAATCATCCCTTCAGCCAGTTCTCTAATATCGTCTCTGGTTAAACTTTTTCTAAATTCTCCATAGGTGGCATCTTTGGTTCTTCTGCCTTCGTAAACATCTTTAATGAATTGATCATAGGTGTCGTCAACGAGGGCTTGAAGAATCTCTTGTTCTTCGGGGGTCATGGTTCTGGAGGAGCTTCCAATGTCTTTGTAACGCCCAGATTTAATTGTCATGTCTTTAACGCCAACCTTGCCCATTAATCCTTCAAAGTTAGAGAAGTGCGAGATTACACCGATGCTACCTGTCAGAGTCCCAGAGTTGGCAAAAATAATATCTGTAGCGGAGGCAACATAATAGCCGCCAGAAGCGGCCACATCGCCCATACTAGCT
>JANRMG010000082.1:0-3075 GCA_033761855.1 Candidatus Caenarcanales bacterium | reverse complement strand
GACCTTCGGGCTCATAGAAAGCATTCCAAAGAGTTGGAAAATTAATTGCATTTGGATAAACCGCTATAAACTGTTCTCTATCAGCCAGAGAAGAAAAACCCGTGAATCCTGCCATCTTTTGTCCGTTTGATCCACGGCCATGTAAGAGAATAAGCAAAGGATAAGTTTTTGCACTTGTGAAGTTTTTTGGTAAATGCAAAAAATACGAGCGTTGTAAATTTTTGACACTTGTGCGCCTAAGTTGATCCGCAGAATAGGCTTGAAAAGGGACTAAGTAAGTAATTAGGAAACTCAAACTAATTGCAACAAAGACTACGTTTTTTAGAATGTCATAAAAAAGTTTCATAAAAACAAAAAGACCTCAAAAAAACCTTGAGATCTTAATGTTAAAACCATTATTGAATAAAAGAATTATTTCTTAAGCGTCAATCTTTGGGAAAATATCGAGCTCAATATCGGTGTAAATGTAAGCCTTCTTCCAATCAGCTTTGCGACTATAGCCTTTTTTGTTTCTCTTATTCTTGGAGCGAACGGTTACAGTGTTAACTCTTAAAACTTTACCATTATAAAGTCTTTTGAATTCATCAGCGATCTCAAACTTATTGGCTTCGCGTCTAACATAAAATGTGTAACATTTCTGCTGTGCATTTTGGGTTGACTTATAAGTCACAATGGGAGAAAGGATGGTTCTAGTTTGTTTTAAATTTGCTTCTGACATGATTATTCACCCGCTTCCTTTTTTTTACTAGGGACTTTTTTTGCTGGAGCTTTCTTTGGGACTTTTTCAGTTGTAACAGCAGCCTTTTTTGGAGCAGCTTTCTTCGCTGGCTTAGGAGCTTCTACAACTGGACCTAAATCTTTGCTTCCTTTTCTAAGCTTCCAATTAGAAAGCCAATCCTCTATTTTCTTTAGACTTTGTTGGTCTACAAGAGTGATATCAGAATTGAACAAGTCAAAAACATTTAGGTTTTGCCAATGAATAGCTCTGCACTTTTCGATATTGCCTACACTCTTGAAAAGACCTTCTTGAGCTTCTTGGTCAAGAATAATCAAAACCTTTTTACCTTCATTATTAAATTTACCAAGGAAAGCTTCGGCGTCTTTGGTCTTTGGTTGCTTGAATCCGGGGAATTCATCAAGGACAAAGAGTTGGTCTTTTTGCAAGGTAATTGCTGAACAAAGCGCTTTAAGACGAGATCTTTTTGGCATTTTGGTAACGTTAATCTTAAATTTAGGACCAAAGGATACACCACCGCCTCTAAACAAAGGTGAACGCAAAGAACCTGCACGAGCTCGACCTGTTCCTTTTTGCTTCCAGGGCTTGGCTCCACCACCACGAACTTCCGCTCTGGTCTTGCAGGATGCCAATCTTACTGGACGAGTTTGCTGCATAAGCAACAATTCATGAACCAAATGCTTATTTGGCTCTTCTAAAAACACATCATCAGAGACTTCTATTTCTCCTATGCTTTTGTTTTGTTTATCTACTAAATTGAGTTTCATGATTTTCTACTTTACCTTTCTGAGGCCCTTTATGCCGCTTGCCTTTTACCGACCTGTAATGCTGACTTGTTCCATTCGCCCTTTTTGCGGCTCTTACGAAGAGAGATAAAAGCTCCCTTGTATCCTGGAACGGCTCCCTTAACCAAAACGACCTTTTTCTCAGGGAAGTACTTGAAGACTGTCAAATGGCTGATTGTCACATCATGAGATTCTCTTCCAGGCATTTTAAGACCCTTGAAAACACGCCCAGGATTGGTACCAGCACCGGCTGAACCGATCTGTCTATGGTGTTTTGTACCGTGGGTCATCAAACGTCTGTGCTGATTCCATCTTTTGATACGGCCTCTGGTGCCTCTGCCAATTGGTCTTGCAGTTGCATCAATTAATTCACCTTCGGCTCCGAGGATCTCGGCTGGATCGAGTTCTGCTCCGATTTCGTATTTGTCTACTATTTCTTTAGGAACTCTGTATTCCTTCAAAAATCTAAAAATAGGAAGGTTCTTTTTCTTAAAATTTCCAATTTCACCCTTTGAGACTCTGTTCTCGTGAGTTTCAGTTTGTCCACCAAGCTGAACAGCATTGTAGCCGTGCTTTTCAACGGTTTTCTTTTCGGTAACAACGTTTTCGAGGAACTCAAGAACGGTTACTGGAATTGCATTGCCTTCTGCATCGAAGACTTGGGTCATGCCAATTTTTTTGGCTAATACGCCTAACATTATTATTTCTTCGCCTCCAGTACTTGCACTCTAACGCCTACGCCTGAGGGAAGATCCATCTTTTGAAGAGCAACCATGGTTTCATCAAGCGGATTAATAATTTCAATCAATCTATTGTGAACTCTTACTTCAAAATGCTCACCAGATCTTTTATCTACGTGAGTTGAACTGTTTACACAGTATCTTCTCTTTTTTGTGGGAAGCGGGATTGGGCCGCTAATCTCAGCACCTGTTTTTTCTATTATTTCAGCCAAATTCTTGGCCACTGTATCGATCTGTCTGGAATCGAAGCTTTTCAGACGAATTCTTACTTTGCTTGATTTCGATATGCCAGAGGAAGATGCCGAACTCTTCTTGGTTTTTGCGGAACTCATATTAGTTTTCAGATAACTGTTTTGAAACGAGTTGAAAATTATAACTTATATTTCGTGTTAGATGTGGTGGTTTGGGAAAGTTTTTATTGGTTTTAAATTTATATTCAATGCTCATCGACTGGCAAAAGTATTTATTTAAGGAAAAGATTTATAAAAGCCCTCTCTAGTGCCAATTCTCAAAAGTTCAATACAATCTGAGGAAAATCTTATTCCAATACGATAATTGTAATCAAATTTAATTCGATAAAAGTCATTTGTACCTTGAAGTAACTCTAAGTTGCTGATTTCAGCCAATGAAGTAGCACTTTGAATATTTTCAATAACAACTTGAATTTTATCTCTGATTCTATTGTCTTTTATTTTCTTAAAATCTTTTAGAAAGGTTCTTTCAGCTGTAAATCTCATATACGCTCTTTTAAAGTTTCAAAAAGTTCTTCATCTGATACCCAATCTCCATTTTCAGAAGCTGCTTTACATGCTAA
>JANRMG010000081.1:0-2443 GCA_033761855.1 Candidatus Caenarcanales bacterium | reverse complement strand
GCTTTTCTTTATCGGGGCAGATGCAAAAAGGCTCTCAAAGATAAATCAGGAGCAATTGCTGATTTCCAGAAGTCTTTAGAACTTAATCCAGACAGCGCCAACTACTACCTCAAAAGCGGCTGGACAAAAGTTTTAGTAAAAGATTTTAAGGGAGCAATCGCTGATTTTGACAAGGCTATAAGCCTGAAAAGCAACTTTACAGAGGCCTACACCAAAAGAGGCGAGACAAGAAGCCTGATGGGAGAATACAGTTCAGCCATTAAGGACTTTAACCAAGCCTTAGTTTATGACTCCAACAGCGCGGACACCTACCGTCGTCGGGCTTATGCTAACTTTAAACTTAGAAATTACACTCAGGCTATGCAAGACAACGAAACCGCCAAAGAACTCTTCCAGAAACAAGGAGACTTTGAGGGTTACAAATCCAGTGTTGACTCAATTAACACTCTGAGAGAGATTATGCGCAAGGGTGGGGGTTAGATTTTCCATTATTCAGAAAGCTTCTCAATTGGTTTCAAGTGGGTATTGCTTTAAATAACTTTGCAAAGCTACATAAGAATCTGGCGTAAAAAGATCTTTGGCTTCTTTAGATAAAATTTGCGTATTAATTCGCTCGATTAAGCCACCAAGCCCTTTTTCATCTGGTATCCGGCCTTCCGAATATGAGTATAGTTTTTGAGCCATGGTTTCATACATTTCGCCAATAATGGATAAAGTTTCCGGTCTGACTTGAGGTATTGTGAATCCTCTTTCATTCAAAATATCTTTAGATGTTGTACCATTTCCTCGCTCTTCAGCAGCTCTTTCAGCTGCTTTTACAATTTTGTCAACCAAAGCTTTTTTATAAATAGCTCTTAAGAGTTGCTTAGAAATAGAAACATTAGGGTATTTAACATCCCTTCCTCTCATTTCATCCAAGGTAGTAATATCGGCAATTGCCACTTCCCCAGATCTAGGATCATAAATCACCTCATCTTTCATATCAAAAAGTTCAAAGCCAAGTTCACCAAAGATTTTTTTCAAAAGTAAAAACTTCAGCTGAATAAGCTCTCTAGCCTTGTCAAAATCAGCTTCAGAAAGACCAGAAATTTGCAGGGCTCTGTCTCTTGTAATATATGGATCTCCAGGTTCGCGCTTAGTAGAAGCATGAACAAAGGGTAGTGCAAATTGTTGTCCAGCTTCTGGTGATATATTTAAACCCCAACTTGTTGCAAGCAAAGAATTCTTTTCTGAATCGTTTATAAAAGAACTATTTGTGTCGAGTGACCCTCTAGAGAGTAATTCCAAGGGAACAACAAAAGACATTCCTCTTTGAGTAAGTTCCTCTGAGGTTTGGTAAACATATTCTCCATTTTCAAAAGTAGGCTCAATCGGGTTAGCGGCTTTTATTCTCATTTCCAAATTAACACTTTTGAAAATACTGTCCAAAGTTTTTAAAATTTTATTTGGAGCTTGAGCATCTACCAATCCAATCGAATGGTGTGGCATTCCAAAACGACATAGATCCTTATAAGTTTGGCTTTCAAACAATGAACTCAATTGTTGTTGAACTTCTTCACCACCAAAGTCAGATGGTTTTAACTTCATCCAATATTCTGGCTTAGAGAGTAAATTAAAAATTGCTTGTCCAAAAATCAATCTTGATTTACCAAAGCCTGGAATGAGCGCAGTTGAACCTCCCAAATTGTAGACAGAAGCTTGATCTGTAAACTTAACCCTCAATTCGCTTGGAGACCCAGCTTGCCTGATAAGGGTTTTTGTTGAGCCACTATAAACCTCAGCAATGTGAAAAGGCTCTTTAATCCCAGGCAATTTAAATCCGATAATTCTTTCTGAAAGACCTTGAGATCCTCTTTGAATTCGATTTACAAGACCACTTAATTTAATCACTGCTTTTATCTGCCACAACCCTAAAAACGAATTGACAAAATCTTCACATTTACTTAAGATTCTTTCAATTAAGCTTGTTTAATTTTTTTAAAATTTACTAAATTTTCAATCATGTTTCGATTCAATCTTCGATTTATACAAACCAAACTCAATCGATTCACTAATGGCTTGGAAAGTGGCCTGGAGAATATCTTCGTGTAGCCCAACGGTATTCCATTTAAAACCCTTATTGTCCATTTCAGCATTCACACGGGTTTTGGCAGCTGTTCCATCGTGTCCATCTACAACTCTCACTTTAAAGTCTGTAAGCTTAAAGTCCTTGATAGTTTCGTAGTAATTAGTTAAAGCTTTACGAAGAGCATTATCTAAGGCATGGCCCGGCCCGACACCAAGACTAGCAGTATGCAACACTTTTTCCCCAACTCTTACCTGAACGGTTGCTTCGGCCAAACTGTCAAAGCTGTCAAAAACACGGTAATCCACAACTTCAAAGAATTTTTTGCGTTTATCGAGTTTCTTCAAGAACAGCAATTCAAGGCTGGCACCGGCTTGC
>JANRMG010000080.1:0-10239 GCA_033761855.1 Candidatus Caenarcanales bacterium | reverse complement strand
ACAGTTCACACATCATTGAAACGCTGAACTGTCGAGCGTTTTTGGAAACAAACTCGTACTTTACCTGGCCACTTTTGCAAAGTACTGACTTGCCTTTTTTAGGATTTCGTTCTCCTCCTTCAGGCGAGCGTTTTCTTTATTCAGTCTTTTCATTTCCGCTTTTTCTTCAGGGCTTATTTTTTCATTGGAAGAATAGACCCAATTACAAAGTGTTTTGTAGGTTACTCCCAGTTTCCTGGCTATTTCCGCTTTATTTGAGCCCTTTGCCTTGCACAGTCTAACTGCTTCTTCTTTAAATTCCTTGCCGTATTCTCTTTTCTTGGACATTTATTTAACTCCTTTAAACTATTGACGTATTCTGGATTAAATTTGTCTGTTTTATCGGGGCAAGGTCAGAGATATCTTTGAAAGGGTTTTGAGACTAAAACTCTCTGTTTTCTTCCCATTTTGTATCCCCCAAAAAGTGGCTTTCAGAAGATTCTGAGGCCACTTTTATTTTTCACATAGTGAATTTTATTCAGTGAGTATTTTTTATTTTGGATAATTTTAAGATTACCTTACTCTTCGTAAACTGCCGTCTCACATAGTATTTTCAAAACAAATACCAAGAGCGTTTGATAAGGAGCTTCATTTCTCACTTAAAGAAGCTAAAGAAAATTGCTTTGTCTCTTCCAAAGAATTAATGCAGAGGAGGTTATCCAAAACTACTTCTTCTAAAACTCAAAACTTCGAAAATCCTCTTTGAATCGTTTATGTTAAAGATACCTAAATCATAGTTAAATTCAAAAAGTTATAGGGAAAAAAATACAAAGGTAAGTAAATATAAGTTGAAACTTTGATTTCTTCTTTCTAATCAATGTTCCCGAGTATGTATTTTTTTACTTTTTAAACTAAGATTAATTGTTAACTTCATTATTACAACCTGAAGTTAATTTTGAATTTTGGCTCGAAGATAAACTTTAATGGAGATTTAATAAATGGTGCAGCGCCTTCTTGATGATAAGCTCTCTTCCAAAGAGTCTGGTGACTTCTCCAGTTTGGCTTGGAGGTTCAATAATCTCAACTCTACTGCAAAAATGCTCTTAGTCGGAGCTGCCCCTTCCAGCGTACCTTTTATACCAATCTCAGAGCTTGCTTCCAACGATTCAAACACCTACGACCTTACAAACAAAGCCAATCAGGTCAATAATTTATCTTTAGCTTCACTTTCTAGTTCTCCCTCTTCAAGCCATAGTTCAGCAGTTATTACCAGGCCCGTCACCGAAAAACCAAACTTTTATTCAGCGCAACCAACCTTAAGAACAATTGTAACTCCTCAGCAGGAGCTGGCTCCCAATATTCGTAACGATTTTAAAGCGATAAAAATTACCGAAGAATCTTCAGAGAAATCAACAAAGCTCTCCAAAACTTTTTCACCGATAGCATTTCCTCAAGCGGCTCAAAAACAGAATGAAGAAGAAAATATTTTAGAAAATGAGCAACAAGAAATAACCGATTCAGAAAAAGATCAATCAAAAAGAAAATCTAATAACCAAAGAGTTTTAATTGATCCAAAACCAATTTTGACTGATAAAGGTCAAACTGGTTACAGAGCCTCTTCTTTATCGCAAATTGGTGAAACAGAGAATGTAGATGATAAAACAGAAGAAAATAATATCTCTGCTTTTCCCTTTGCCGGCCCTTTACCACAAACTGATAACCGCAATCAAGTTTCTTCAAATCTTCCGTCAACTTGGAGTTATAAAGGTCTTCCTTCTCCAGAAGAGGAGAGTGAATACTACTCCTTAAAAGAAGAACTCTCTCGTAAGCAAGACAAAGAAAGAGGGATTGCTCCTTTTATAAAAAATACTGTAAAAACAGTAGCCGTTTTATCTTTAATAGCCCTTCTAGGATTTGGGGCCTACAATCTGTTAAAAAGACCTTCCACCGATAAAGACATAGATACCTATGTTAATGAAACGGATCCATTAAATAACGATACCAACGAATCAGACCTCTATTCGGCTGAGAGTAGCGCTTCACAGAGCACTGAATCCTCTTCAACTTCAAATAGCAAAACTTTTTTTAATGAAGACAACGATCAGAAGAAACTAATTGCCTCTCACAAAGACGATACTTATGCACCTAAAATCACACCTAAAATTTACACAAAAAAACCGGTTGTAGCACCAAACACTCTGGCTTCACCTTATAAAGCACCTAATCTAAAACAGACACTTAGTCCTGGTAAAGCTTCTGGCGGATACTATACTGTTAATCAAGCTGATTATCAAGTAAAAGAAGAACCAGTTTTACTTTATGATCCAGCAACAGTTTACGATTCTGCAGCTTCGGAAGCTATTTCTCCTGAAACCTATACAGCCGCAAAATTTCCAATCGAACTTTCTTATGCAAGAAGTACAGCTCTGTTCGAAGCTCCCATTTCGGCTGATGCTTTGAGTTCTTCTGCCTTAAGCCCTTCTCAAGCTGATACTCAAATTGATACTGAACAGTATGAAAGTGATGAAGAAGCAAACACTGCTGATAAAAGAGTAAATTCAGGATATCCATCCACCAATACCCCCACCAACAATATTTCCTCTCCCTATACAGCTCCGGCTATCGACCAAGATATTCAACAAACACAGGATGGAATAGCCGATGATTTAACTCAAGAAGAAAAACAAATTTTAAATTCTCCAAAATCTTCAACTCAGCCTTCTTTAGAGTCTGTTCCTGCTGGTATTAACTCCTCAAACCCCTATCAAAGCAGCTTTCAGTCGGGCGGTTCAAACAATTATTCAAGCCCAAAAATGTATCAAGAACCAGAAACTGAGATTGGTAAATCGAATGCACCCATTACGGCTCCTAAAATCTATTCCAAGCCAGTTAAGGAAATTGAAGAAGTAAACGATTTTCAGCAACAAGGTTATGAATCAGATAAAGATTTGGACGAAGATGAAAGTTTTAGCGTTCCAATTTTACGCGAACCTGTACGTTCCTCTTCTAACATAACAAATCCTAATGCTCCTTTACCTTCGCCTTATACAAGCCCAAATACAACTTCAAATATAACTTTAAACACCCCAATGACAACTAGCAGCTTTGTGCTAAACAGTACAACAACTCAAGCTCCTGCTGCTCCTCAAAGAACATACACACAGGCTAAAAGAGGGAAAGTAGTTCGCTTCATGGATCGTTTTTCTTCCGAGAAATCTAAAGCTAACGCTCAACAAGCGCAGCCTCAACAAACACAAAATAGTTTCAATAAGTCTTCAGTAAATTCTTCTTATAATTACAAAATTAATGATTTACAAAGAAGAGCACAAGATGGTAGTTTATCGGATTATGAAAAACAAAAATTGCTAAGCGAAGTAGAATCTTTAAAACAAGAAATTATCTCTGGGCAGCCAAGCAAAAAACGTTTCTTCAATAAATCTTCGTCTTCAAATAGCGATCCAGCCAAAGTTGATAGCACTCTTAAGACTGTTGAATCGGATGCAAGTAAAGTTTATGTTCAACCTTCACCTTATTCAGAGGAAGAAGGATCATCTTTGAATTTAAGCTTTTTGGAAAATTAATTTAATTAGAAACTTCCAATACAAAATGTTTAACCTGTCCTGAACCGGTAAATAGTGAAGAAGTAAATTTAAAACCTGCTTCAGTCAACGAGGATTTCTGCAAAAAGAATTTTAGTAAGACTTGTTTTTACGGATTGTTTGAGACAAAATTAAGGCTTGCACACTAACGTATAAATTTTTTAAATATGAACACTGGAACCGTTACCGCAAAGTCAGTCGGAAAAATTATTAGAATCCTTGGTCCTGTTATAGATATTGAGTTTGAAGATACTTTGCCACCAGTGTATAGTGCCGTAATTATCCAAGATACCAACCAAAATGGCGAGCAAATTAATTTAGTAACCGAAGTACAACAATTACTTGGCGACAACAGCGTTAGAACCGTTGCAATGAGTGGAACCGAAGGCTTGAACCGTGGAATGAAAGCCATCTCTACCGGAGAACCAATCAGCGTTCCGGTTGGAAGTTTAACTTTAGGAAGAATCTTTAATGTCCTCGGAGAGCCGGTAGACAAAGGGCAAGACCTACCCACCAACGTTGAAAAATGGCCAATTCACCGCAAGGCCCCTGTTTTATCTGAGCAAAACACAGATGTAGAGATTTTTGAAACCGGAATTAAAGTTATTGATCTTTTAGAACCTTATACAAAGGGCGGTAAAGTTGGTCTTTTCGGTGGAGCGGGTGTGGGCAAGACCGTTATCATCATGGAGCTCATTAACAACGTTGCAAAAGCTCACGCCGGTATCTCGGTATTTGCCGGAGTGGGAGAGCGTACCCGTGAAGGAAACGATCTTTACCACGAAATGAAAGATTCAGGAGTGCTTCCCAATGTGGCTCTTGTTTACGGACAAATGAATGAACCACCGGGCGCTAGAATGAGAGTTGGTCTTTCTGCTCTTACAATGGCCGAGTACTTCCGTGACCAAGAGAGCCGCGACGTTCTTTTATTCGTCGATAATATTTTCCGTTTCAGTCAAGCTGGTTCTGAGGTCTCAACTCTTTTGGGTCGTATGCCTTCGGCTGTGGGCTACCAGCCAACACTTGCTAGCGAAATGGGAGAACTCCAAGAGAGAATCACTTCAACCAAAAAAGGCTCAATCACTTCTATTCAGGCTGTTTATGTTCCAGCCGACGATTTGACTGACCCAGCCCCAGCGACTGTATTCGGACACTTAGATGCAACCACCGTTTTGAGCCGCCAGATTGCAGAGTTGGGAATTTACCCAGCCGTCGATCCTCTGGCGTCTACTTCTACAGCACTTAAACCAAGCGTAGTTGGAGATGAGCATTACCAAACAGCGAGAGCGGTTCAATCCATTCTTCAACGTTATAAAGAGCTTCAGGATATTATCGCAGTTCTCGGTATGGATGAGCTTTCTGAAGATGATAAAGCAATTGTTAACCGCGCCAGAAAAATCCAAAGATTCCTCAGCCAGCCCTTTCACGTGGCCGAAACCTTTACCGGTATTCCAGGCAAATACGTTAAATTGGCTGATACAGTCAAGAGCTTCAAGGAAATTGTCGAAGGTAAATGGGATCACTTACCCGAACAAGCTTTTTATATGGTTGGTTCCATCGAAGAAGCTGAAGAGAAGGCGAAGAAGCTTCAGCAACAGTAGTTTAAGCTGATTCAAGCTCTTGATTTAAACCTTCAATATTTCTAATTAAATTTTTCAGAGCAATTAATTTGAATTTGATCTGTATGCCTACGGATAAAAGAGGAAGAAGTTACACAAAAAGAGAAAACACTATCAATAGAGACAAACGTAAAGAGGGACAGAGCCGATTTGTTTCAACCGTGATCAAGCTAGGTGTGATGAGGTTTATGACGTATTTAGGAAAATGGATTTCTAAAACTAATTGAGTTCTTGAGAAAGCTTATTAAAGACTCAAAGAAAAAGATATTTTAGAGGTTGAAAACCAAATAATTTCAAGCTTGCATAAACAGCTGCTTTACATGGACGAGCTCAAGCTTTAAAAATCTTAACTTTTGATTAATGTTTTTATTTTGACAAGTACACGTTTGTTTGTTACTATATTATACGTCTTTACTTGGGTGAAAATAATCATGGTTCTTAAAGCAATTTCAGTACAAAACCACACTCCACTCACTTCAAGACGTTATACGTTAAATTTTTTTACTAAAACAGTTATAAGAACAACAGCATTAGCAGCTGCAGCGGAAATACTGTTAATTGGATGCAATAGTAAACCTATTGTAACGGAGCCTTCTGATAAGTCATCTCAAATTCAACAACGAATAATTCCAGTAGAACATCCTCTGAAGAAATATCTGAACAGAGAACCTACAAAGGAAGAGTATGAAACGTATTGCACTAACCTTCTTAAATCTTATGGTTCTAATGATTTGAGAGAACTAATTTTAGAGCCTATAGGAAGTTTTGTTTCAGGATATACAAATAATAAAGAATTACCAGCATTTACTTTCTTAACTCAACTCTCCCCCAATGGGCCTGTTCTAAATGCTACTATTAAAGTTCAAATAGCAAATGCTGGTAAAGTTAAAGCTCTTTCAGAAGCCTTAAATAAAGATTTGCAAACAGCTTATGCTGCCAGCCTAATTCTTCGTTTATATCATGGGTGCAATGAGAAATTTCCAAATGATGAAAAATACCTTTCATTTGTACATTACTCTCAAGAATTTCTAATTAACAATCCAGCATTATTACATTTAATGGAGGCCAAAACAATTGAAATTTACGATAAGAATGGTAATCTAATTTTTTCTGTTAATCCATCTAGTAACAAATTCAAAACTCAGCCTCCTCTAAAGTAAGTGAGCATGGGCTTTTAGAAATTATATGTCAGCTATTTGCCTTCAAGCATATTTTAGATAAAGATTTTGCATCTTATCTTTTGACTTTAGATTTGGTCTAACAACTTCATTTCCAAATGGATTAGCGGGAATCTCAAATGTAACTAGAGGTTAGACCTTTAAAGGATTAAAAACTTTTGGGGCTTCATTCAACCTTATCTAAAACAAACTCATCAATTTGTTTGTTCAGATAACTCAATTGATTCTTTTCTATATCATTTGCTTTGCTTTCAAGTTGTGAAACAAGCTTGGATAATTTATCGAGTTCTATAAAAATCAACTTCTGTCGCGACTCATTAGCTGGCAAGGATTGAAATTGTTTTAAGAGAGTTGTATACAAACCAAAGGCCTTAAAGCAGTTTTCACCAGGTTTATCTTGCTTTGCGAGAGCTATAAAGGTTTGAGCCAATAATCTTTTTAAAACAAATTGTGATTTATCTGAAAGCTCTTTTTCGTCTCCCAGAGCTTTATAAAAGGCTTTTATGGCCTGCTTTAAATAAACCTGGGATTTTTCAGTTGACTCTTCTTGTGATGCTTTAGAAGAAGGTAAAGCTAGTTCGTAAAAGATTTGTCCAATATTTTGGTAAAGAAAACTATATCGCTTTTGCTGTTTTGTTGGATCGTAGAACTTAAGAGACTTTTGGAAATAATTTAAGGCTGTTTGCAGATTTTGCTCTGTGTTTTTAAATTGAGAGAGGGATTTGTACATAAGCCCGGTTAGGCTATACCAAAACCCTCTATCCTCATTATTGTCCGATTGCCTGATTGCAAGAGAACAAAGGGGAATTAAGGATTCTTCAATTTCTCTCCAAAAGCCAAGCTCTGCATAAATTGACTGAATGAATAAAACCAAATATTTATTTGCGTTAAAGGCTTTGCTTTCGTTGATCCACTGGATTGTATAAAGGCTATGCTCAAACTGTGTAACCCAAATTATTGGTTCCTGCCAGAGCAAATTACTTTCAAGCCTTTGAATCAACTGCAGGTTTGCTCTCCGAATGAGGTCTAAAGTCTCTTTATTATTTTCTTCAATAATGTTTTCTCTAATAAAGCGTCTAACAAACTCTGGCAAAAAGTAAACTTCAGAAATCCCTTTGGAACTTGGAGGCACATCATTTTCGGGAGAGGTATTAGCAATTTCTTTTTTTCGATTTTTTTTCTTGCTTTCCTCTTTGGATAATAAGCTTGAGTCTCTAAACAAATGCTCTTGGCTTTTCTGTACAAAGAAAATATGGGTTAAAAATTGCAAAAAGGTATTTAGTTCCGACTTACTGACAGCGACATCACGACAAAGAACATATAAATCATTAAGGGTAAAACCGGTAGAAGGCAAATGGTAAGCGACAGCCAAAAGCTGTTTAACCTCTTCTGGAAGCTCTGAGAGATAATAAGCAAGCAGATGATAAAACTGAGATCCCGTACTTCGAAGTTTAATGGCTAAAATTAGTTTGCAATACTTTTCGACTGCAAGGTTATTTTTGCCTTGAGGAGAAGCTAAAGCTGTATAAATTACTTCTGGTAATCGGCCGCAAATGTTTACTAAGTTCACCAGCTCTTGTCTATCGGCCGATGTCAAAATCAAATCGCTTCTAAAGTTTAAAAGTGAAAGAGCAAGCTCAATCGCTTTTTCATTGGTTAGAAGCGGTATTTCAATTATTTCACCACTGGATGAATTGCTTTTAAAAGAGCTTTCTGACGGCCCAATTAAAATAACTCTGGCTGAAATTAGGTTCTCCAAGAGATTTTTGAGTTCAGTATCTGCTAAAAATTGTATTTGGTCTACTACAACCAAAAGCCTGTGCGAAAGACTGTATTTTTTTAGCTGCTCTAATGGCTCTGGGCCAACTTTGTGTCCCCATTCTTTTAAAAGGATAATGGCAAGCTGAGTTGCCTCTTTAATCTTGGGCGTTGCTTTAATTTGGATACTTTTATAACCAAAGTTTTTTTGGTGTTCGAATCTCAGATGATTAACAAAACAGCTGAATCCATAAGCCTCCGGAACACTAATACAAACAAGATTTTCAGCATTAAGTTTTTCCAGTATCTCGAACTGTACGTCCTGAAGATAGTTGATGAGGAAGGTATGAAAACACTCTCTCTGTTTTGTCAAATGATCTTTATTGCTCAAATAAACTCGATTGATTTCATCGAGCTTGGGCTTAGGTTTAAAAAACTTTTGGACTAAGTTGAGCACTTAATAATTCGCTGGGGTTTATGGATTACCAAAAAACAAACAACTAACGAGCACGTCTAAAAAAGTCATTCCCCTAAAGTGCCAGATCAGAGATTAGAGGATGGAAAACCACTAAGCCTAACAGATGAGAAACTATAAATGGATGAGATTGATAAACATTGAGATTATAACCATTTGCATTTATAAGGACATATTGAGCAAGTAACTGTTATATTTTTCTAAATTTATCTTTGCTTATTTGAGGAAAACAATTGAACTTGCTTTTAAAACCAACTGTATTTATTTCAAAAGAATCGATTGAAAACCGTATACAAGAGCTTGCTAAAGAAATAAATGGTTTTTACGATGACTTCAGCTTTGAGGATGAGCCTCTTGTTTTGGTGGGGGTTTTAAAAGGAGCACTTATTTTTTGTGCCGATTTAATTAGGTCTTTAGATCTTCCGGTTCAACTTGAATTTGTACGAATCGCAAGTTACGGAGACAGTACCCAGTCCAGTGGCACTTTAAGCACTCCCGACCTTTCACTTCCTTCTTCAATTGCGCATAAACACATCTTAATCGTAGAGGATATCGTTGATACTGGACGTACAGCCGCTTTCTTAAAACAATACATTCAGGATCAATTTAATCCAAAAAGCTTAAAACTAGTTAGTTTGCTCACTAAGCCTTCTCGCCGAGAAGTTACCATCGATCCTGATTTTTATGGTTTTGAAATAGAGGATAAGTTTGTAGTTGGCTACGGCCTTGATTGGGCCGAGAGATACAGGGAACTCAATTATCTTGGAATAGTAGAATGTAATGAATAAATTAAACGAGTCAGCCGAATAAATGCCTAAAGTAAGAGTTAAAACCTGCGGAATTACAAATACAGAAGATGCGCTGCTCTGCCTTGAAGCCGGTGCCCATGCTTTGGGTTTTATTTTTGCTAAATCGAGTCCAAGGCAAATTACGCCGCAAGAATGTAAAAGTATTATTCAAGCTCTTCCTCCTTTTTGTGAGCGAGTTGGTGTTTTTGTGGATGAAGAAATAAAAACCGTTACTGAAATCGTTCATTCTTGCGGTTTGTCTGCGGTGCAACTTCATGGCAAAGAAAATAAAGAATATATTTTAAATTTAAAAAATACCTGCAATCTGCCTATTATTAAAGCCTTTAGGGTAAAAACCGAAGATGATTTTTCTCAAACACTTAAAGAAATAAAAGAGCTTGAAGAAAATGTCCAAGCTTTTTTACTTGATTCTCCTCTCTTGGAGGCTAAAGACAAACAAGTTATTGATGCAAAGTTTTTCACTGAAATTTGCAAAACAACCTCAAGACCAACAATTTTGGCTGGAGCCCTCAATCCATCAAATATCCAAGAAATTTTAGCAGGTTTAAAACCCTCTTTTGTAGATTTGTGTAGTGGACTGGAAGCGTCTCCCGGAAAAAAAGATCCAGAAAAAATAAAAGGATTTTTTGAAGCTTTGGCTTGGATTCAACAAATGCTAAGCGATTAAATTTAATTTTTCGCCAATCCCATTTCCAATTACACCTTCGGAAATTTGATGAGATTTAGTTTGTGGAAGATATTGCTGCCCGCTGCTCTGAGCTTCGTCTCCAGCAGCAGAAGTTCCGCTTTTTACACCTTGAGATTTTTCATTTTGTTTTTGTG